>NZ_JAPPTO010000049.1:0-7152 GCF_027587135.1 Vibrio sp. MM46 | reverse complement strand
ATCTTCAGTCACACTATCAACCGCGGTAACGTCAATGGTCGGTGCGTCGTTTACTGGGTTAACTGTGACAGTCACCGTAGCTTCATCAGTTAGCGCTCCATCAGTTACCACATAAGTAATAGTCGCTTCACCGTTAAAGCCTTTGGCTGGCGTAAATGTCAACTTTCCATCAATAATCTCTACTGTGCCTTGCTCTGCCGGAACAGTTGCCGATTCAATCCTTAACGAGTCGCTATCTGCGTCTTGGTCGTTAGCCAAAACATCGATGGAAACCGAAGCGTCTTCATCGGTCAAAACGCTGTCATCTTTAGCTACCGGAGGTCGAGGGCTGATAGCTGGCAATGCATCATCTGAATTTGCCGCGCTCAAAAGAAGCTCCGCAAGCGATAGACTTTGAGTTTCAGACAAGCCTAGAGCAGCGATCCCCATCGTTTCAAACCAAGTACTGGCAAGTATTTCTGCTCCTGTACGCTCAACGGTCCCACTTTCTTGAAAACTGGAGCCGGCATTCTCACCCGCAGCTGGGGCGAACTCAAAACTCAGTAATGTCGGCTCTTGTCCGGCTCTAAGAGCATCAATAATTTGAGCAACATCTTGAGTGATGTCTTGCGAGCCTTCTTCTGTCGCAACTTTAACTTGAAGGTTTTGTGGTTCATTTTCGATAGCTGCAACGATCAGATCACCCTGCACTGGTCGCTCATGCTCGGCAAGAACCTTCAATTGCCCATTAAAATCTATTACGGCTAACCGCTCTCCAACCGGAGCTAAGGAAGTACGATCCATATAAACCTCGAACATAAAACACTGTCAACAATTTGACTCATAATAATAGCGCATAAATGATTAATTTTAACTTCTTAATCACACTTTACTAATAAAAGAGCACATTATTTACTGGTTATTGTCGTAGATTCGACCGCAAAGATACGTGCATTAATTCTGTTTAAGATTTTAATAATACGACTTTAGCCAGAAAAGAATTGGAACTACAGCTCATAAACTGTAAAACCAAATACACAACAATGGCAACTAATTGCATTTAATAACATTGAGCGTTATATTATTGACGTAGATAGAGTAGCCCCTGTTTATAAGAACAAAGCCTCACCTTCAGAAATGACTAAACCTAGGAGAAGCAGAGTGAAGAGGACTCGATTCAACGCCATATGCTTTGGTGTGTTTGCCGTCAGCCCAACTTTCGGACAAACACTTGAGCAAGCGGTTGAAAATGCACTTATTAGCAACCCAGACATCAAAAGTGCATTTAATGAATTCGTAAGTAAGCGGTATGTGAATGAAGCCTCGATCGGTGCTTATCTTCCTTCTGTCGATCTAGATGCAGGCGTCGGATATGAAGGGACAAACCCAGCAGAGAGCAATCGTAAGTCTACCGATTTAACGCGAAAAGAAGCGACAATTATGCTAACTCAGCTTATTTGGGATGGCTCAGCGACGCTTAATGACATTGACCGTACTGCTGCGGATGCTGAATCCGTTCGTTACCAATTATTAGCAGACGCTCAAGATAAAGCATTAGAGGTAGTCAAAGTCTACCTGGATGCCGTTAAAGCCTATAAAGTACTGACACTTTCTGAAAATAACCTGAGAGTGCATAAGAAAATCTATCAAGATATCAAGAAACGAGTAGATTCAGGTATTGGTTCAACAGCAGACTTAACGCAAGTAGAAGCTCGCTTAGCTAAAGCACATGGTAACTTGGTAGCTGCTCAGAACAACTTGTTTGATACGCACACGATCTTCTCTCGCCTTGTCGGTAAGGATCCGCAAAGGCTTATCTTCCCTCGAGCAGATCAAAACTTCATTCCTTACACATTAGATGATGCGATTGATTTGGCATTTAATTCTCACCCAGTGATTAAGATTTCAAAAGCGGATGTTGATTCGGCTAGGTTCCAGTACAAACAGTCTAAAGGTAACTACTACCCAACCGTTTCTATAGAAGTTTCGCAAACATGGCGTGATGACGCATCTGGTATCGAAGGAAACAGTGATGAAACAACAGCGATGCTGCGTATGCGTTACAACTTATACAATGGTGGCAGTGACTCTGCAAATGCCGAAAGTTTCGCCTACCAGTTGAACAAAGCAAAAGACTTACGTGAACGCGCATATCGAAATGTAGAAGAAGGTTTACGCCTATCTTGGAGCGCACTGGATCTGACACAACAACAGAAGCAATTTTTGTCCGAACACGTAGATTCAGCTTCTGAGACAGTTATTGCGTACGAAAAACAATACCGTATTGGTCAACGTACTCTACTTGACTTATTGAACACAGAAAACGAATTGTTTGAAGCTCGCAAAGACTACTTGGATGCGAAGTACGCAGAACAATATGCCAAATATCGCGTCATGAATGCGACTGGTCAACTATTGAATGCGCTTCGCGTTGATGTTCCAACTGAGTGGAATCAGAAGGTGGAGTACTAATTATGCAAGCAGTAAAAATTCTTTTCTCGTTGGGTCTTATCGTTGCAGCAAACCAAGCATTTGCGGAAGACGAGTATGAATACATGCAAACACCAAATGCTCAGCAAATTGCAGACTTACAAGATGACGATGATGATGGCGTGATTAACGCAAGGGACCTTTGCCCTGACACACCGGCAACGTCAGAGATCGACAATGATGGTTGCGGTGAGTACATAAAGTCGTCAGAACAAATGCAAGTCCGTGTATTGTTCGCCAACGACTCTGATGAAATTAACCCTGTATTCCATCGCCAAATTCGCCAATTGTCTGAGTTTCTCAAAGAATACCCGACAACCTCTATCGAGCTACATGGCTATGCGAGTAAGGTAGGCGGCGCTTCTCATAACTTAGACCTATCAAAACGTCGAGCAAATAAAGTGCGCTCTGCGTTATTAAGTTACGGTATCAAACCAGATCGTGTTCGAATTGTTGGCTATGGCGATACTCACCTTGCCCAACAAGGAACAGACGAAGTGAGCCACGCACTTAACCGTCGTGTAACGGCTTCCGTTGTAGGCTACAAAGGTGAAATTAAAAGGGAGTGGACAATATTTACCACCCTTCCAGAAAACACACTATAAACGGTCGTGTTGAAACTAGTTTTAGTGTAGTTTTGGATCAGAATAGGCGGCGTTGAACTAATTTACAATATTTTCAATAGGTGTTGATTTAACTCAGACAACACCTACTGAGATAGGCTCTTAGAGCCTATTGTTGGTTGGTATACTCCAAAATATTCCCATTGCTCGTCGTCTGAATCGAAGAACCGCCGGAAAGAGAGAATGAAATTCCGTTCTCTAAAAATCACTCTCCCTTGTAACTGCCCAAATAATCTTCATCGCAAATATCCTTTCCTTTGTGTGAGCAAATATCAGACAGTTCAGGCATCTGATATTGATGTAGAATCCAATCGCAGCTCACGTTTCGTTTGTAAACAAGGTAGCGATGCTACGCATCGAGCAAGGGCGCTATTAATTCATTGATATCCTGACCATCCTGAGTGCGCTATTCTTCCCCTTCCGAAAATAATTCAACCTATCAACGTACTCATGAAAAAAGTAAAACTCGGCTTCTATGCCGTAAAATTCGGCCCGGTCGCGCTTTGCCACGGCGCATCCTTGGTTGTTACTCACGATAAAAGCACGTTGCGAGAACTGGCTCCGGTCAACAAAGATCATGTTTACCAAACCGTAGTTCTAGAAAATGCAGTAGTAAAAGCGATTTCTTTTGTTGCTTACTCATGCGGCACTTTTTCGTTTGCACGTTTATCACTTCTTAATCGTACGCATCCGTTTAAAAGTCAAATTATTGAAGTGTGACAATGTTTTAAGAAACTGATCATTTTGAGGTTTAGGAAACGAGATCGAGCCGAAATGAAAATGCATCACAAGCGTTTAACATTTGGCAGAAAGCTGTAATTAACTTTCAGAATGATTCTGGACGTTTTTGGGAGAGGAAGATACCACTTTCAGACCGTCTATTGCGTTTGCCGTCCATGGAGCCTAAAAGTGGCATCAAATTTGTCAATTTAACATATGATTTATAACATGTCATAACAAACAACAACAACAACCTTATCTAGCTATGTTTAATTTGATATTTATACCCGTTCAACTTGAAGATGCAGGTTTCAATATCTGAAAATTATCTGTAATTCTGGATGCGAGTGAGCCTGCAACTTCAGGGAGCGTTACATCAAAAAACGTTTTGATAGCAGAGGTGAATGCTGCTTTGGAGGGAAAATAGACATTGTTCCTCACATGCTCATTCATTACTTTCCAAAGCCGCTCTATCGGATTTAAGTTCGGACTATATGGCGGCAAGTAATGAAGCTCTATATTGAGCACTTTTGCCGCATTCTTCACCATTTCTGTCCGATGATAGGCTACGCCATCAAGCACAATATGCACGGTTTGCTCTAGTGGATAACACTCTTTCTTGAGCTTCCAAAAGAAGCGAACAATACTCTCGCTATCTATCGTCTCAAACTGGTCAGTTGGGTGATCTTTCTTCCATACAAACACAAAAATTACAATCAATCAAAACATTCATGCTAGTTATGCCAATAGTTTTATTAATACACGGAGTAACTAGATGGTTCCTAATGTAATACATCCTTTTAAACCAAAATTATCGCTATTACTAACCATATTATTGTCAGGCTGTAACTCTCATTGGCAGCCGACAGCAGATACTACTTGGCAATGGCAATTAAAAGGAGATTTGGATACAAGTTATCAGGTCGATGCTTACGATATTGATTTATTTGATACTCAAACTTCAACAATACGACAACTACAAAGTTCAGGAAAAAAAGTTATTTGCTACTTCTCTGCTGGCACTTTTGAGAGTTGGAGAGAAGATGCACCTTCACTTTTCCATAAGGAATTACTAGTTGGTAAGATGGAAGGTTGGGACGAAATTTGGCTAAATATAAAAGACAAACGAGTGTGGGAAGTTATGTTAAAAAGGCTAGACCTTGCAGTATTAAAAGGTTGTGATGCTGTAGAGCCCGATAATGTAGACCTTTATATAAATAACAAAGATTTCACTTACGAGGATCAACTTGTATATAACAGATTTCTTGCAACAGAGGCTCATAAACGTGGTCTAGCTGTAGGTTTGAAAAATGATTTAGACCAAGTCGAAGATTTGATAGATTATTTTGATTTCGCTGTAAACGAAGAATGCTTGCAATATGATGAATGCGAGGTGCTGACGTTATTCATCAACCACAATAAGCCTGTTTTCCACGTTGAATATCCTCATGCTATAGAAGAATCAGAAGAATCCCAGTTCCCAAAGCCGGAATCAATGACTTCATACTCAAATTCGTGTCGCAATCTTGAGCAGTATGGTTTTCAATCACTTTTAATGCCGCTTCACTTAGATGATAAGTACAGAATAGATTGCCGCGAATTGCTCACTAGGGAAATCAACTCAAACATCTAGTCCATCACCTTTAAAACTACCCCCAATGGCTTTTGGGGGTAAATAAATTTACCTGATTATCAAAATCGATCTCTTTATGCTTATCCATGTCTCGTTTCTAATATTGCGGTGAGAGAGTTGAAAACTTTCATCAACAATGCTGGAGAGCAGATTTGTACTCTTTGCACTTGATGTCAGTGTCTCGTTCTATGACCTTTGTAAGATGTCCCTTGTCGTAATCACTTCTGGCTTCAAACCTAAGCAATGGGTGGAGACCTTCTAAGACACTATTAACGTAATGATCTCTTTCTTGGCGTTTCTTTTGTCTATGGCTAGAGTCGTCTAGTTCAATAACTGCATAGACTTTTGTTTCTTTGTCTGTAATTACATAGTCCATGCGTTTGGCCCATGTCTTAGAATTATCTTTGAAGTTCAACGGTTGCACTAACGCCATTAATGAGACTTGCGTATGGATAACGTAGTCATCTGATAGGATGTCTTGCAGAACATTATAAAACTTCCTCTCTGTCTTGGTGGCAAGGTATGTGCTTTTTTTATGTGGGACAACGACCTGTGTTGTAGTGTTGGTATTACTAGCTGAAGGAATCGGAACATCTACAGTTAGATCTCTACTTCCTAAACCTGACTTAGCTTCATAGAAATGTGGTTTGCTTATGTCTTTCTGGAAAGGTGGGGTTTCCTGCCCCATCCGGCGTCTATGTCTATTTATTCCCTTGTTCTTTCTTCCTCCCTTAATCATCAGATATACGATGCATGAAATAGATAAAATTATTATTAATTCTGACACTTAGAGCTCCATTCTATTAAGCAAGCAAAGCGCAAATTGTAGCATATGTAAACTTGGCAAATCTAAGGAATAACTACACCCAGAAAAGCAAAAGCATCACTACGGATAGTAATTATGGGCGAAAGTCTTCACCTATCAATATGCTATTGCCAATATGTATATATATACAGCACTGGGTGATTTTATGCTGATTCGATACGTTAAGAACCATTGTCAACGCCAGTTTAAAATTGGGTCTTCCGCAACTAAGGTGCATAAAATCACGCCAGAGGACTCATTACTCTACATCTCAATAATTCGAAACCCGCGCGGCCATACATTTGGCGCTTTAACATCTTCAAACGATTTACGTGCCCTTCAACGACACCATTGCTCCAATGACTAATGACAGCTTCATTAACCGCAGGTAAGTCTGCCTCCATCCCTTTAGCAACTCGTTGAAGGTCGATCAGTCCACTATCACTAACACGTTCGAACCATCGGTGTAATGACCTTTTGTTCTTTGTTTTGAGTATCTTGTAGAACTCTAAAGCTAGTTTCTGCGCTAATTTGAGCTGAGGCTCTTTGTCACACATCCGACTTATAAATCTTGATGTATAACTTTCTTCTCCTCGTATTATTCTCCAAGGTGTAAGCCAGCGACTGATTCGGGATGCTGATGGTATACGTGTAGGAACAATAACTGGATAGACCTTGCCTTTTCTGAGCCTGGTTACTTCATACCTCACTGTACTAACACTGCCTGTAAACCCAGCTTCGACCATTTCTTGCCATAGCTGACTTGCATTGCAGTAACCGCTTTGTAGCTGTTTTTCTAGCCAATCACTCTATGAATCGATGAGCTTAGGTCTAGGTGGTTTACTTGATATTTCAGGAAAAGTCTTCGACTGTATCCATCGTCGAACTGTTACTCGTGACAG
>NZ_JAPPTO010000048.1:0-7972 GCF_027587135.1 Vibrio sp. MM46 | reverse complement strand
CAGCAACTTCAGCAACTTCAGCAACTTCAGCAACTTCAGCAACTTCAGCAACTTCAATGGTTTGGTAAACTTTTTTTATCCCTTGATCATTGAAAGGAAGATGCAGTTGTGGAAGGTATCGCAATGAAACAAACTCAAAATGTTCTACCTCAAATTCGTTGGCGCTTATTATTGGATTATGGATGACAAAAAAAATGTAAGGGTATTTCGTAGGATACTTGCCCACCTTTTTTTGTTTTATGTAATGCTCCTTTGCCTTTTGCAGTGAAGTGTTGCAATTAAGAAGGAATGCTTTTTTTTTCTGACCATTCCATTTTGATGTATTAATTTTTAATCGGTAGGGTATGCCATCATTTTTAGGCAAGAGTGTAAGAGTTATACACCCATTAGGATCTTCACGTGGTGTGTTGAATTTAAGTTTACTGTAGAAAATGTGTCCAGAGTTGTACTGTTTATTGTCGGTTATTAGCTGAAATGTTGCTTTATAGGTTTTCTTTGGGTGTTTTGGTAATTTTAGTGTTCTATTTTCGGCTTCCATTGTTTCATCTAAATAGTAATCAATAGCGGCATCAAGATAACGAGTGGCTTTTCCTTCTTTAGTACTGGGCGGTGGTGAAGTGGTTCTAGACTCCGTTTTATTTGACGTTCTTTGTCTTTTGATACCATGTCTTTGTTTATGTCGTTCCGGTTCTTTTAGTTCATCGATGTATGGACAAAAATCTTCCTTAGTTTTCCCCCCTGTACTTAGTGATTTCTGCTTTTTTATAGTGACAATACAATCAGGTGAATGCACTTTATATTTAAAATACGAAGCTGGTTTGTTTGTTTTTTTGTAAGAACTTGGAGTTGCAGGCATTAGACATTTGTCATCAGGACAAACGTAATCATTTGCTTGTATGTGCTCCTTACCTAGAGCTCTTAACGCACTACCATGTACGATTTCATTGCTGTTTTTTTCCAGAGCTACTGTCATTGGCTTGGTTTACTTCACTTATTCGAATGTTATTCATATTGTTCGAATAATACACAAAATCCGTTGGTGGCGTATCTGTTGCAGAACAAAAAACATTGAGACAGTGTTGTATTTTTTCTAATGACTCATCATGTCCAGCTAACGATGTGGGAGCTCTTACTGATAGTTCTTGGTGTGTGATTGTTAGGATTTCTTCTAGTGCATTGGGATCTATCTTGTCTTTAATACCAATATCGTCTAACGAACTAACAATTACGTTGAGCGCGAAAAAAACCATGCGATTTAATTCCCTGTAAGCCTCTGAATACAATAAAGTTGGATATATTTCTGTGACTTGCTTTGTCGCGATTTGATTGACTATTTCCCAGTACTGTTCATCGATGTTGCTACCACGAGTGAAATGCGCGGTTATGGTTTCCTCCCAGTATGGCATATCGATAAAATGGCGTTTTAATTCTTCCATACACCAGTTGACGTCTTGTTCAAATTGAGGGGTATCAATGTGTTTTTTCATTTTCTTTCCTTATGCAAGGCAAATTGCCGCTGGCAGCAAAGCTGAGCGGTGTGTAGTGGTTAAAATGAAATCAAAAGCCTTGCTGCAGCGAGGCTTTTGATTGTTGGGAGTAAAAGGGGAGAGCGTGTCTTATTCTGATATGCTGTCTATCTCAATGTCTTGAGAGATAGCTGCTTCTTCAAGTTCTTGCTGAGCTCGCTCTTGATAGTCACCATCGGATTTGAGTTTTTCTGCATCCTCAGTGGCGAGTTCTTTGACCGTATCACTTCGCTGCGCCTCTCTGATTTGGTCGGTTTCCAGCTTCATCTCTTCCGGCGTCTCAAACTGCTTGGCTTGCAGTTCGGTCAGGGCATTACGCTCTTCTTCACTGAGGAAGATACCCGGTGCGACACACTCACAGTAAATCGCTTCTTGGTATGCCTTCATCATGGCAGGTGATGGCGTGTAATTACGCTTGATAAAGGCTCCGCTGACATCTCGCATCTTATCGAAGTGCAAATCCAGTTGAGTGATAAAGCTACTTCCTGGGACGCGAAGGTAGCATTGCAAATCATCCATAGCTTGAATTTCACTACTCGACACGACAGGGCGAGTTACCGTCTGGTGACCAATTGATACCCCGTCACGCAGTGTATTGGCACCGTAGGAGATGTTTTCTCTCGATACATCGACTTCTTGCTCTCCCAAGTCTTTGGAGGAGATTTGCGCCATCTGCGCTGAGGGCGCGCGGAAGTAAAAGCGAGAGTTGAGCAAATCAAAGATGACGTCGGCAGTGTTCTTGCCATAGGTTTTCACTAGTTGCGCATAAGACTGCAGACCAATCACATAGCACCCACCAAACTTACGCACTTCGGCAATGATGCTGTCAAGCTCTGGCAATTTATGCAGGCTTGGCATTTCATCCATAATCACCCAGATACGGCGGTCATCATCTGGCTCTAACCCTAAAATGGCATTAGAGGCAATGGCAAGCCAAGTGGAAATTAATGGACGTAGGGAGGCGTGTTGCTGAGCGTTACTGGATAAGAATAAAAAGCCACGTTGTTTATCATCGAGTACCCAATCTGTAATAGAAAACGGTTTGCGCTTGAGCTCGCCCTTGTCGTCTTTTTCATCCAGTCCATCGAGAAAGCGCAGACTCTTAATGTAGGTAGCCAGAACGGATTTAATCGAGATGGCGGTTTTTTTGATGTCTTTGGAAACAAGGGAGGCCGATTCTGTACCTTGCAGGAAGTTGCCAAGTGTTTCGAGTTCAGAGGTGAGTATCAGGCTGAGCAGCCTTGCGGTCGAACATGGCTTATTATCTTGACTCATACGATAGGCGGCACTAGAGAAGATAGTGCGGGCGGAATCCACCCAAAACGGGTCACCTTCACCGTGTTGCGGGATAAGGGCATTGGCAATGTTCTCAAAGTCAGGGGCTTCCTTGGCATCGCACCATACATCCCAATTGGCGCAGCGTTCATCGAACGGGTTGAGTAAGATATCTTGGCTTGGGTCAAAGAACTTACTGGTGAAGGTACAACCTTTGTCATAAACAATCGCTTTGTCACCGCGCTTGCGTATCCAGCGCAGCAGTTTACGCAGCATCACGGATTTACCTGCCCCGGTCGTACCGTTAACAAGCACGTGCTGAACTTCAAACTCATGTTTAAACAAGGCAAGTCCATCGACTTTAAATTCAGAAATCTTCCCGTTGCCTACGCCTTGCTTTTTCAGCTTTTTAGCTCGCTGTTTTAAATCCTGAGTCAGCCTTTTAGGCTCAACATATTGAAAACCCCTTACGTGAAAATCTTCACTTTGCTTTTCGCCTTGGCGTCTGAAAAAAGCCATGGCGCCCATCAAGATAGCAAAGGCGATACCTAGGGCGATTAAGAAGTTGATTTGAGTCTGGCGTATGACGTTGTCGTAGAGAGTAATGAGCTGGGTGTTTTCTAATTGAGAGGCAAGGGTACCGACGTAGCGTTTGCCATTCCAGAAGGTGGTCACTTCACTATTGAGATCGTGTCCAAGGTTGGCGTAGATTTGGTTGCGCCAGTAATAAAACACAGACCAAAAGGCATTGTCAGGGGCTCGAAGCCAAGTGAGAAATCCGGTTAAGGCAATGACCGCCCAAATGGCAGCGTAGACCAAGGTATTGTTGACTTGAAAGAACATTCGAATGGAATGGAAGGTGATTTGTCCACCACGGGTAAAGTGGTTGCCCTTGGAGCGAGAAGGTCTAGGCATAGTAGTTTCCTGTAGCGAGTGAGCTGATTATGGTAATGGTTCAGTGAAAGAAAGCTGTCTTTCCGTAGTATGTGGAGAGTTTTAAATTAGGTAGCTGCTGGTAAGTTACTTTAGTGTCTATGGTTTGCTTGAAATCACATCAAAAGCTAAAAATCCGACAAAGCAAAAGACGATGGAGAAATCAATAATCATCAGGGTTTTGATATACGAGAGTGTTATTTTTTTGCTTAGTGTTTTCAGTATGTTGAAGTGACAAGGTTAAAAAAGAAAAAGTAATAAATGACAGGATTGGGTGTGTGAAGATAATGCTAATGTTCGACCCAATATGTAAGTTGTAGAAAAAACAAATTATGGATATCAGTAATAATGTTATTTCTATGATTTTGGCGTCCTTACATGTTGGTTTCGGTGAACTCCAAACTAAGGTAATGATTTTTAAAATCAATGTGAGTTGAAGTGTTAAACAAGTTAAAGTGAGTGGCTGTATTGTCATGATAATCCGCTCTTTAAACTGGATTGCAGGAGTGATTTGTTTTTTGCTGCCTCAAACACCGCTTGATAAGTCGCTTCAATGTCTTCAAGCGAAAGATAGGTAGAAGGGCCATTTCTTGAGCCCCATCGCGTTCTTGGTAGTGATTTCCATATCGTGTCGTCATCGATGCCGAGTTTTCGGTAGTGCTCAATTAATGCTACGTCGATGCACTCTCCTTTTTCATGACACTGGCTGCACCATGAAGTATCAGCAACCAAATAACCGTAGTGCTTGAATAATCCTGGTGCGCAGTTATCACACACTTGACAAGGAAAAGCTTGTTGCTCAGGGTGGTTCATCGCAGAGAAAAACGCAGCCGGCCCAAGATTAAAACCAGTCATTGGTGATAAGTGTGTTTTCAATAGTCGCTTGGCTTCTATACGGGAAAGGTTGAGCGGTTTGATGAGCGTTTTTAACTGATAGGCTTTACTTTTGTCTGCAAGCAAAGCTAAACGAATGTTTTGCTTGTGACATTCGGTTAAAAAGGTATGGAGTTGGTCATCTTGGTTTTTGGGGTATTGAAATAAGCGTCTTTTGATTGCAGATAGCGCTTTGAGAATGAGGTTCATTTGGTGTTCCTTTGAATTAGTGGTTACAGGGGCGAACGGTTGCGGTACGTTGAGAAGGCTCAATCAGGGAAACGAAGTCGAGTCCCGTTTGCTTGACTAAGCATCTTGAGAAGTTCACTTGTGTAAAAATACCCTCATTGTGAGAGTATTTTTATAGTCAAAGAGACAGGGGTGTGAGAATATTGCTGCGCCCTCCCCTGTAGGGCTGTTTGAAATTATTTATACCCACTATATTTTTAAGTTTTGTATTCCGCATTAAGCCAGCTCATTGTCGCTGGCTTTTTTTTCTGTCTTTTGGAAAAGAAATTGAGTAAAGTGTGTAGTGCTTAACGACCCTTAATGATGGAGCGCTAAAAGCCATGGTGATTCACCTAAGGGCTCGTTAAGCGAGAATAGCGTAAAATTTTTTTTGCCAGCGCCTGTCGCTGGCTTTTTTTATGGTTGGACGTATTTACTGGAATTGTATTGCAATATTTAGTAATTTACTTAGGCTGCCTGGTTTCCACAGGAACAAGAACGTAATGCTTGATAAGGTTACTGTGGGTTGTAAAAGGTGAAGGGAACATTTTTGCAGCTAAGCAGCGCCTAACGCATAAAAATGAAATAAATAGACATCTTCCAACCAGCACTGGGCTCTCTCGCGTGCTGGTTTTTTTTGCTTGAAATAAAACTAGAGTGAGAACGGAAAAGGCTTTAGAATCGCGCTGGGTGCTTTTGGTGTTCGACCAAAAGCAGTTCGAAAGATTTGCTGGCGGTAGAAAATCAAAAACCCCGAATGAACTGTAAATTCAAACGAGGTTTTAGAGATGTTCCTAAGCAAAACAGATCTTAGCCTCTATCTCGATTTATTTCAATGCAAAATTGAAGGAGGCAAGTTATGCCAAAAAGTACGATTGCATTTGCAAGCCTAGTAGTGGTGAGTCTCACCCTGCTTTGTTCTCTCTGGATAGTTCGGCACTCACTTTGTGATGTGCATTACTTGGATGAGAGAGTGGACTTTCAGGTAACCCTTGCCTACGAATCAAGATAGTTGCTGGACGGGAGGGGATGAGACAGGAACTTCCCCTCCTGATCTAGTATTGTAAGGGCACATCATAAGCACCCATATCATCAGATGCCATTTCCAATTCAATCGATATGACCTTTTCAAGCGGTAAGCCCGTAATGGTCACCACTAAATCAATCGGCAGCCACGTTTTGAGCATGTTAGCCGCAACTTCTTTCTGAAAGGCAGTCGTGTAAAGGTAGCGCGCCTGCACCAATTGCTGGCTATCTTCATCGAGACTGAGCAGATCAAGCCAATCTATTTGCATCTTGTGACCTTTGCTTTTAATGAGGTTAATATTTCCAGCCGTTAAATTGTAGTGACTTTGGAATAGGGCTGTAGCAAGGGTATTCGGTTTGGAGACCGTAATTGATAACGGTTGAAATGCTAACACCAAATGCAGCAGCGTAGTTGCTGCGTCTAAAACCTTCTGGATCGATTTTGGCAGTTTTATCTAGTACCTTCCAAATAAGATCTACAAAAAACTCAGGGTGACGGTCTGGATCAAGCGTCATGGTGTCACGCATGCAGAACCAAAGTCCTCCCCCTGTTTCTTTTTGGTTATAGGCGTTGTCAAAATAAGCGGTTTGTAATCCTAACAAGTAACCTTGTAGGCGCATCGATTCAACCGTATCCGTCTCATCAATGTGTTGTAAAAAGTACGGCAGCTTGGTGACGTTAGCCATCTCTTTCTTATCGATGCTCATTAGGGTAGGGCTATTGTATTGCTCGTGTATCTCGCTCAGCAGTTGAGTGAGCTCAGGAGAGTGGGTTTGAGCTTGCGTGCTCGCGCAGGTAAGCAGCAGTAATGGCAGAATTTTTTTCATGGTAACGCTCCTTCTAGATACCTGATCATAATACCAGTATTTAGGTGGTGCATAAAGTCCTTTTTATGAACCATGATCAATACTATTTGTTTGGGTTTTGGGTGTATCTTGGCGTAGCAGGGTACGCTCGATCGGAAGTGACGTATTCTGTCCTTTCCGGTCTGGTCACCTTTGCTTCTACCTGTGATTTGACCGTGAGCTCAATGATAGGCTCAGGCTGCTTTATCGATTGCTGAGCTTGACTCTGTTGATGCTTCACATTGTCCGTTACCCCATCAAAACGATCTTGATTAAACAGTCCGCCTGTGCCCTTGTTGTGTAGGACGTCGGTGCGTGTTTGCGCGACCGTGTCTTGCGTATCATTCCATGCCTGAGTCATGTTCGCATTTTGCTCTGGTTTTAGCTGGGGTTGTCCTGTTGGTGTGCTGGCTTGATGCTCTTGGTTCATCCTACCCACAATGCGCGCCGTATCTCCGTCTAGTCCTGCCATTTGAGCAAAGGCTTCGGTGCGAGTGAATTTTTGCCAGCGTTCTTTAGCTTCTGCAATATCTTCTGGTTTGTGGGCGGTCATGATGCTTTGAACTTGTGGTTGTTTGAGTCTTATCTCGTTTTCCAAGTAGTTCTGGAATGCACCGTTTGCATTGGCAGTAAAGCTGCCGCCACCTGATTCCAAACGGGTTAGGGTGTTCGATAAGGCATTTAAGTCTGACTGGCTTTGCATCACGCTGGCACCCAGAGACTTGGTGTTGCTGGCGTTAATCGCAAAATCATGCGCAAACTGTTCAACCGACGTGCGTGTGTCTTTATTATCCACTTGGGTGCCCGCTGTCGTCACCGCATTTGCCCCTTCGGTGTATTGCTTGGTCGCTTGCTCAAGCTGCTGCTTTTGCTCACTACTCATGTTGCTGTAGGCGGTGCGCTCTTCATCTGACCATTTCACGCCAGCGTTGGCACTGCCGCCCAATGGTCCAAGTTTGCCTCCTACGCTGACGTCCACACCTGCATAAGCGCTTTGCAAGTAAGCTTGCGATTGGTCTTTCGTCCAGCCCGTTTGCTTACTGACATTGTCAATGGCGCTTTGCATGTTGCTCATGCCCTGACTGACTTGGGTATTAAAGCCGCTAGAGCTGCCTTCACCATAAGAGAGGTTTTTACCCACGCTGTCATGCCAGCGGTCGCTTAGCGATGCGCCAGCCTGAATACTTTGTCCCAATTGGGTGCTTTGTTGTGTCAGGTTTTGCTCAGTTTGAGTTCGGGCATTAGCAACGCTTTCTTGCAGCATG
>NZ_JAPPTO010000047.1:0-8264 GCF_027587135.1 Vibrio sp. MM46 | reverse complement strand
GGGTTTGGGCGTTTTAGGTGCTTGTTTTGGCTCGTTGTACCATCGCCACCCTGGTGGGGCATCATTGGCGAGAGCAGAAGACAGAGGGGCAAGCAGCGTTAGGGTAATGACGTAAAGCAGAGATTTTTTCATCATCATAGACCTTGGTTAAATAAAGCGAAGTGACTAAGAGGTTAAGCATTTGGGTCTCTCACGTAGGCGGCGCATTTGATGTGGCGATGGGTTGCGCAGCGTGAGTAAGTATTGAAGGTATTCATCATGAAGCAAAGCGTGGTGTTTAGACCACACGCCTTGCTCACTGCTAAAGTAGTGAGTCTGTTTTTCAATGTTTTCTATCAGCTCTCGATACTCATCCAGCCTTTTAGTGATATCGGGATAACGGTCAAGTTGCTTGGTGAGTATCACATCGTTTGGAATGAGCCGTAAGAGAGTAAAGGTACGCAGTAAGAAAGTTTGCAGGGGGGCAATAAACATGACGATTTCCTGTTGGTGTTTGCTAACGCTCGTTTGATTGTGGGTCTTTCTCGTCTGAATAAGCGCCTAATAATAGAACCCCAGCAGCCATCATTAGGCTAATGAAGTCTTCAATAGGATGGGTAATTAAGGTGTACGTCACCCCTCCCGCTAAAAGTATGAGGCATCCGCTTAGTGCGGCCTTGTTTAGCGTAAAACCAGAGGGGCGAGAGTCGGCCCAAGTGATGAACCCCCATGCCAGTGCACTTGCGGCTAACCAAAAATACCAGGTTATTGCGCAAATAGGCCTGCTTGGAATGAAAACCACTAGATACGCACCAACGAGAGGGACAATCAAGTTGCGTGCTGTTTGAGGTGAAAGGTATTTATGCATGGGTGAATTTCCGTATGTTAATTTGAGTTATCGCAGTGATATCAGCCTATGGGTTGGATGATGGCGGTCACTTTGCCAACAGGTGCTATTTCTTCAAGGTGCTGCGCAGGGTAGTGTGTGTTATCCCCAAATACTCGGTAGGTTTGCTCTGTCTCAAGCCATTGTATGCGGCGCACAATCAAACCTTGCTGATTGGTTAATAGGTACAAGCCATCTGTCAGGCGCTTTTTCTTAGGTAGCGGTTTGATAGGGCGGTACTCAATCTCTGCTTTGGTGGGTATTGTGGGACTCATTACGTCATCTTCGACCGTTAAGCGCAAAGCCGTGTTTTGCGGCGGTAATGGTTGTTCGTCTTTTTGCTGCGCGCCGAACAAGTACGCTAACGAAACACCGCATTCCTGTGCGATAAGGGCGAGTTTGGGAAGGGTGGGATAGCTTTCACCTTTAATGTAATGATATAGCGTTGCTCTAGTTATACCGGTCTTTTTTGATACGCCTTGGATGGTTTTTTCGCGCATAAGGCAAGTAAGGTGTCGCTGCAACATATTGAGAGACTGATTAGCTTGATGTTGCTTGGATTTGTAAATATTAGTCGTCATATAGGGTTGCTCTTAAATTCTTCGGGTGCGTTATTTGCTTGATTCTTGTTTTTAATACATAAAAGGAGTTCGTTATGTCTGGCGATATTTTTGCAGGTGCCATTCCTCTGTTTTGGTCGCAATTGGGTGAGAATTTTCCCTTGTTTCTCATGGTGATTGGTGCGGCTTGGCTTCAATACAAAACGACGGCTTAAATGGATTGCTCTTATCGCCAGATTTCCATGGCTTGGCGATAAGAGCGTCTTTCCTTACTGTTCTACCTTCTTGTCTTTCTCCATTATCTTATTGTTTTCATCCGTCTTCGTTTGGTGCGTTGATCCTTCGTTGCGCTGATTGGTCATCTGTCTTGAGCGCTTGCCATACTTTGCTTTGATGTGGTCGCAAACCCTAAATAAGCCGGTTAGAAACAGACTGATAATCACCAAACTCAAATAAAGTAGCCCCATCTGCTCTCTTTCGCGCTGTGTTGTCAAGCGTGCCGAGTCGGCTATTGATATGGCTTTTACTTCCGAATTTGGACAAGGGTTGGCGTTACCTACGATGGTCGCTCTATCAATCGGTGTTCCATCGGTACATTCAAAAATGCGTATCTGCCCTTTCTCGGCTTTGCCAAGCCACGCAGCTTGTGTCACTGCGGTGACGATTCTTTGGTTGTGATTAAAATGGATGTCAGTTGCTAAAACACAGGCTGCAAAGAGAAATAGCGCCAATGCGGGCGTTTCAATGAGGTATTTAACAAGCAGTGATAGTGTGGAGTGGTGGCGCTGGATAAAGTTTTTCATCTTGTTTCCTTTTTAAATGATTAAGCGTGAATTACGGGTTTAGTATCTGTAGTGATTTTTGCGCTTGTTTTTCCCGCTTCTGATAGGTCTCTATTAGTGAGCGTCGAGTGTCTTCTACCCATTTATCTTGATTTTCGCAGTTCACGCTTTCAGCGGCAGATTGGAAGCTTAACGGCTTGCTGTCTGGGTCCATACTCTGCAGTGCGAGAAGAAAAACGAAGAGAGGATGTTCTGTTGTGACATGCTGAATGTGTTTTACTGTGATGGGTTGGTTGCACTTTTCTTTGAGTGTTACAGCCATAAATTCAGACACGTCAGCGCAGGTTGGACAGGTTGCTGCAGTAGCATCGAGGAAGGTTTCTACTTCCTTTGAGTAAGGTTTGTTTTTTGCCATTGCAGGATAGGCAAGAGTTAAAGCGGTGAGGGCAATAAGTGCGATTTGTTTCATCATTAGTTTTCTCGTGATGCATCTAGCGGTCGTTATCTTGCTTTGAGCTGGCTGCTAGTTGATTGCGTGTGCCTCGCATTTTTAATGCTTGGCTTCCTACACGTTCCTCCAAGGTGAGGTAAGCAGCTTTTACAGCAGCATAGATAAGTAGGGCAAAGACGGTTATGTCAATGCTGCTGTACCAGGATTCAGTTATGGTAGTGTGGAGCTGAGTGATGGAGAGCGTGTTCAATTGCTCCGGTGGTGTTATCACTATATGAATGATGAAGCTGCACGTAAAAATTGACGCCAGCTGCGTGATGATGATTGCAGCGTTTTGCATTAGGGAGATGAGAATGTGTAAGGTACGGGTCAGTTGGTGAGTACGTTTGGGTGTTAGTATCATGGGAGTTATTCCTTTGCTTTGTTAATGAAGGTCGGCTTAACCGCCCGCTGCACTTTGAAGTCGTTTCTTGATTTCATCAAAGTTAGGCAAGTTGGTGTTGGCGTGCATTTCTGGGTAGAACTCTGAAAAATCGATGTGCTCAAAGTTGATTTGACCGAGTTCTTCTGGGGTGATGGCTGCGCAAGTTGGGTTTTTGGCACTGCCAAGTCCTTTACCTAATTGCCCGATAGAACCTTGCTCTTGAATGATTTTGGCAAGTTTGCTGTCATAGACGCAGTAACTGCGTTTTTTACGTGTGCAAACCCCAAGGACTTTCTTGGCGCAGTATTGCCCTACATACAGGGTTAATCCTTTCTCTTTCGCTTTGCCTAACGCTTTTTCACCTTCGCTGCATTTTGCTCCCAGGCTTTGTCCCCATCCTGAGTCTTTGCAGCAGTCGTTAAAGCCTGCGAGTTTTTTGTCACATTTCATGGGTTTGCCCGTAAATATCTTAGGCGGGTCGCCGACATCTTTTACCGCTTCGGCAAGCCCTGCCAGTGCCGCGACGGATTTATCAAAGTTGCCATTGAGTTTTGGCTCTTCCACGTAGCAATCGCCATCAAGGCAAAAGGATTGTTCACCACACTGCATTTGGGTGGCGCGGCATGATTTCTCAAAACAGTTCTTCGTTACCTCTTGCTCAACACACACACCATTTTGTTTAAGGCTACACTGCGTTTTTACTGTTTCGCATTCACTAGGTAAGGACTGACAGGTATCTGCCATTTGGCACTGATAAAGTGTTTGGTATTTCCAACAATCCAGCGTGACCTCAATACCATCAATGTTGCGTGTTTCTTTTCCTTCAATGCATTTACGCCCCATGGGTTTGCATTGAGGGATGAGACGGTCGCATTGCTTGTTCCAGCTCACTTCATAATCAGTATGTCCCCATACAATTCGCCCTAATACATTGCTTGGTGTTGGCCAGTTTTCTGCATCATAAGTCGCGCCGTTTTCTAAGGTGACTTTGCGAGAAAATTTGATGGTGGTACTGCTTAGATTTAATGGTGGGTCGAACGTAATTGTTTGTTGCTCAGTTTGAGCTTCACAGTCATAAAAATCTGGGTCGCAACCTAAAGGGTGAGACTCGCTGTTAGATATATAGGTATAAACCAAGCGGTCATTGATATAAAACCCCACTCTATCAACCCACATCAAACCAGCGTACAAGCGAGGAATAGTAATGGAGATGATGGTCTGCGCCTTCTTTGGCAACGTCACCGTGTCGAATTCGTACTGCCTTGCATAAGTGCGTTGATAGATTCGAGGTTGATAAGGCGTAATGCCGGTAATAAGTTGTGGGTTATTTAATATCGCTGTTTCATTGCAAGGTACGGGGGTGTTGGTTGGCTGCGAACACACCTTAGGTGTCGATTTTTTAAGGCATTGCTGACCAGTTTTGCAATCAACGTAAGCGTTAGAAATGCCATGGGTGATTTCAAAGGCATTTTCTTGACCAATCAAAGCAAAGCGCATCGCCGGGTCGTTCTTTATATCAGGCTTACCCTTATTGAAGTTATTCTGTATTGCCTGGGCGGTCTCATCTTTTGCAAAAGCGAGATTTTTTTGGCTATTGATGTCGCTGTCAGAGAGGCGAGACTCTTTAGGGTTTCGTATCTCTCTTTTGCAAGCTGCGTCTTTGCAGTAATCATTGATATTAAGGGGGAGCGAGCTAGGCTTTAGGGCTTGGTTTGCTGTTTGTTTCGCCCAGCTTGCAGCATCAGTGAAGGTTTGTTGTTCGCTGGTCAAAGCCGATGCAGAGAAAAAACTAAGCGCAAGCATGACACATAGGTATAGGCGCATAGGGAACACCTCATCGAAAGTGATGGTAAGAAAAACTCATTGCGAATAAAGGGTGCGCAGCAGAGGGTGAATGTTTTGCTGTGCATCGCCCGTGGCGAGATAATCTAGCGCTTGATAAAGCGAGATATTGCCATAAAGAATGTCGTAGTCAGTGTTGGAGCAAGGTTGCTCTGGCAGACAACGCCCTGACTTGACCGATACAAAAGCCGGCACCTTTGTAATATCAAACTGCTTAAACCAATCAGGACTGATTGAAAATCCACTCTGTATTGGTGCTTGGTTTGGTGAACGTATTAATGACTCGATGCGCTTGGCGGTGGCTGGAAAACCTTCTGGCAAGACACCGCGGATCACAAGAGGAACGCCGAGATGCTCACTTTGCGTCAGCAATTGTTTCAGTGCTGTGTCTGGCATGGTTAGCGACACAAAAACCATCACACCTTTGGGCGCTTGGTCGGGATTACGTGTGGGTTTTTGCATGCCGAGCAATGGAGAGAGGCTTTCCTCTTTTACTAAGGCTTGAATTTTTTGGCTGGCATCAAGCGCTTGTCGCTTATAGGCATTAGCTTGGTTTTGCACCTGGTCAATCGGCCATTGATTTGTCGTGTCAGTTTGCTGGCTAAGCGCTTGCTCAAGTTTGGCAAAAGCTTTGAGCTCTTGCTCTGTATAAGCGTTGCTAGGCAGCGAGATAAACAAGCACAGAAAAACAAGAGAGCGCCACAAGGCGCTCTCAAATGATGATATGGTCATATAACCCCCTTGGTCATGGGCGTTTAAATGGTGGATAGAGAGTACGAGCGTCTTGAAAACTGATTGAGCAGACTTTGCGGGCGTTGAGGTCTTTGCAAAACGAGAAACAGAAATGCCTCAAAGGAAAGCAACAATAGACGTGCTTGTGATTGGCTATGTCCGTCTTTAAAAAGTCCTCAAGAGAGCTCAAATTGCTGGCAATAAACAATTCTGACTCGCCTTGTAATGTCGGTGGTGAAAAAGTCATGATTGCCTCTTACAAAAATACACAGTTACGTTTTCGCCACTGAACAAAACCAAAATTATCTCCGGTGACGGGGTTGTCGTGACCTGCTTCCCATAAGGTGGTTGTGGTCGTATAAGGGTGGCACCACGCTGCATCAGGGATGGGTGATGACATCTGATAACGGTAGCGAGATTTTGGTAAAATTGGGTCGGGATACTGGTAACAAATTGCCCCGTCCTCACCGCGCGTTTCCCACACAATGCCTTGCCTGTGAAGCTTATAATTCAGTTTTTCCATGAGCAGCGTTGCGGCTTGAATGGGAGTATCTCGGTAGTTAGTTGTTCCCGTCAATGGATACGCGCTGCCTTGTGAGCCTAGGCACCAAAATAACGCATCAATAGGCAGTGCAACGTTCGTGGAGGTGACCATCGCTTCGGGGACACAAGCAAGTTGTGCAACCAGATTACCAAAGAGTAGTGCCTCAGGGTTGAGAACCAGAGACAGTTCGTCATCATCCCAAAGTGGATCAATTTCCGTCATGTACGCCACATCAAAATTATCCGTTGCCATACACGCGGTCGATTGCATCAATTGCAGCCAGTAAATAACCGGGTATTTATACCAGTGAGCATGATAAAAGCCGCCGTCGCTGCTATCGCTGTCTCTGGATGTAACCCGTCCGCCAACTTTTTGACTGTTTGCGCCAGAAAGCTGTGTGCCCATATTCACCATACAATAAGGCACGCGGGTGACGTCGGTTAAGGCATAAGGCTCCCAATAGCCGATATTTACCCCAACTTGAACAAAGATAGGCGGCGGTTTAGGGCAGTAAGATATCGGCAGTGTCGGGTTGTTGGTGTCGGGGTATTTGGAAGGCATCACGGTGGCAGAGCCGATGGTCATGGGAAATAAACAGTCCCAACAGATGTCTGTGATGGGATTGATAAAGCGGCTTTTGCACGCCGCACTGGCTGCTAGGGTGGATGGGGCAATAAAAACCAATAGGCAGCACAGCAATAAAGGAAAGTGTCGCTGTTTCATTAGGCGTCCTTTTCCACGCGTTGCGTGGTACTCCTTTTGCCTCTACAAGAGGCTTCGCCTCGTTATAGCAGTCAAAAGCGAGCTTGATTAACAGTGAGAGGGCGTTGCTTGGATGCATGATCAAGAGGTGTTACGTCATTTGCATTTTCTTATGCCTCTCTAATCGTTTTGTGTGGTGCTGGTTTATCTTATTAGATTGCCTGAGTTTTTTCAGATCAAAAGACATGCCAGTACCCGGTGAGGCAAAGGTAAAATCATTGTACGTTGATGGTCTTAAGTTGAGCTTCATTTGGCGATAGTCTCCTTATTATTTTTGCAAAGTTCTGCAGAGGCTTTCAATTAAAGTGACTCTTACATCAGGGTTACTATCAGGTTCATTTCTGGTGAGCGAAACATAGTTTCTAAACCTTGAATCATTGAAAAGGGTCTGCCAACTCATCGTTAACCCACAGTTGTCAGCCATATCAATATTGATTTGTATCACTGTCTCTGCCAAATCAGGGTTGAGATTATATAGTTTGCCAAGCTCTCGATATTCTTTTGCTATTTCTGTTTCTGGCAAGATTATTGTTCTAGGTGCAAGCCCTTCTGCTTGGGGGTGGATATTCGCCATTGCGATTGATGAAGTGGCAGTGAGAAGTAGTGCAAGTAGTAATTTTTTCATTGCTTTATTTCCTGATCATTGTTTGGCTGTGTAGGGTTCTCTTCCATTCTTACAAGGAGTTCGCGTTTGGCGACTGCAATTTCATCGGCTAGATTGCGCATGGATTGCTCAAGTTCACGCCTTTGGTATCCATATCGCCAGAGGCGCGATAAAAAGTAGTGATAAGCTTTATCGTAAATGGGGCTTGTTAACCGAAAGCATAGCTCACATTCTTGGTTGAACTTCCCTTCAATCACCCAGGGGATGGACTTAAATTGCGTCACGCTCCAAAGGTGTTGATGCAGATGAATGGCTATGTGTACAGGTGCTTTAAAGTAGACATAGGGTGGTTCAGTTCGGCCACACCAGTGGCCATGGCAAGAAGCGATAGTTTCAACACCATCAATGGCGTTTAATTGCTGGACAGCTGCTTTGATGTGCTTGTCTATAACATGGTAAGGCTGTCTGTATTGAATGACGGGAGCTATCAGAAATTCAAACAATAACGCCTTTATGTTTTTGGGCAATTCAATCAGCATGAATATCACATCATGGTAAAATCTTTTCCATCGTTTTGGGATTGTCATTCCTTTATCTCCAAAGGCTGCAAGTCTGAGACGTTGACTTCATCGATGCGCCAGCGTGTACCTTCTTGATAAGCAATGGCGGGAACGTGAGTGATGTTCAACCTGCTGGTC
>NZ_JAPPTO010000046.1:0-8288 GCF_027587135.1 Vibrio sp. MM46 | reverse complement strand
GTTTATTTCCTACTTTTTTGAATTGCAATTTCGTTAAAATCATAAACAAAAAAAGTGTTTCTCATAAAAGAAACACTTTTTACATATCAAATATCTATATAAGATCTGACTCGCAAACTAAGGCTAGAAAGGGGAATCCCTATAAGTTTTATACGGCAATCGATAAACCTGAAATGTTTTCTTTAGCCCAAATTAATGCTTGCACTCTGTTTTTTACATCAATCTTCTTGAAAATATTGTGGAGGTGAGTCTTAACAGTATTTTCGCTCACAAATAGTTGCTCTGCGATCTGTTGATTCGAAGCCCCCATAGAAAGGAAGGTGATGATTTGTTGCTCTCTTTTGGTCAAAATTGCGGACACGCTCTTATTAACTGGTCTGCTATGTCTGCGCAGATGGGTGATGTATTGCTGAGAAAACTTACGGCTAAACCACATGTCACCCTGTAATACTTTGCCAATTCCAGCCTGTAATGTGCTGATATCGTCCGATGTGTAGAAGATACCCGCGAGTGTCTGCCATACAAATAGCTCTTCCGTTGAAATCGATTTGTCACAATTTAACAGAACTTCAATGGCATCTTTTAGCTCTGCTTTTTTAAACTCCATGTAACGAGAGAAGACTTCATCAGTCATAACACTATAATCGAGTAATATAGCGGAGACTGCTTCCAATGGAATTGTGTGCTTGGTGAGCTTTTCAGGGGCTATCAGAAAGACATTAATACCGAGTTTGGTTTCAAGAACATCTCTCAACAATGAAGACTGCAAGCTATCCTCAGTAATTAAAATTACGTTCCTTATATCTTTGTGCTCCATCTCGTTTGCAGTCCTTAATCATTTTGATTGAAATAAGCAATAGATTTAGGTACAGCGGGAGTATTGTCAAGTATGAAAAAAAGTAGTAACAAGGATTAATCTGTTGATTAATAAATAGATTAATAGGGTGAGTTAAATGGCGGGTATTAAAAAAGGGAGTATAAAACTCCCTCTTTATTAGTGAACTGGCACTGAATTTTTCTGATTGAACTTACCAAAGTATTGCTCAAGAACCTCTGGTGTCAGCTTTCCTTCAGCTTCTAGCTTCTTCAGTTCCGCTACGATTTCTTGTTGTTCTTCAAGAGATGGTAGCTTCACTTCAGGCTCGTCACCGGCTTCTTGTGAGATCAGTTCTAGTTCTTTTTCGAAATCATTCATAGTACTTACCTAAATATCGAGTCGTTAAACTTGTAAACTAGGTCTATTCTATCCAACTCTAGAGCTTGAAGCTACCAACCATCTTATCCAAGCGAGATGACAGTTCTTGTAGATCTCGACTTGCGCCAGCCAACTCTTCTGCCGTCGCAGTGGTCATTTCATTGATAGCGTTAATTTCTTCAATGTTCTGGTTGATGGTATGTACAACGGTTGATTGCTCTTCTGTTGCCGTCGCGACTTGCGTATTTCGATCTGAAATATCGGCGATACGCTCAGAGATATTCATCAGAACATCCACGGCTTCATCTGTTGATGCCACACCTTCAAACGTTACCGCTTTACCCGCTTCCATTGCTGTCACAGCATCTTGAGCATCACTTTGAAGTTGGTTAATCATCTTCTGGATCTCTTCAGTAGAATCAGCAGTACGTGACGCAAGATTACGCACTTCATCCGCTACCACAGCAAAGCCTCGACCTTGCTCACCCGCACGCGCAGCTTCGATCGCAGCGTTAAGCGCAAGTAAGTTGGTTTGCTCAGAGATATCACGAATCACATCCAAAATTGAGCCAATGTCTTTGGTCGTTGTCGCAAGTTGAGTGACCACCATGCTTGTGGTTTCCACATCACCAGCAAGGCGACTGATCACTTCTTTTGCTTGCGTTACGACTTGACGGCCTGTTTGGGTGTTATCAGACGCTTGGTTTGCCGTATCTGCCGCTGTTGCCGCATTAGATGCGATCTCACTGATCGTCGCACCCATTTGGTTGATCGCTGTTACTACCTGAATAGTTTGGTCGCGTTGCTCTTGGCTATTATCGTGCGTAGATGTTGCCTTACTTGAAACACTGTCTGCTGCTTGGCTTAGCGCACCACTGGTTAGCGATACTTCTTTCATGGTAGCGTGGATCTTCTCAATAAAGCCGTTAAAGCCTTTTGATAGCTGAGCGATTTCGTCGTTACCTTTGATTTCAATACGCTGAGCAAGATCACCCTCACCTTCACCGAGGTCAGTGAAGCGGTCAGCGATTTGACGAATTGGGTTAGTAATGCTGTTGGCAAGTAGAACACCCATCGCAATGAAGATCAGCGCCACGATTGCTGTTGTGAACAACATTTTCTCTGCGGTTGCATCTAGATCAGCAAACACTTCATTCACAGGAACCACACCAACAACAAACCAGTCCATTGACGGCACGTATAGGCTCGACACAAACATGTCTTGCCCTTCGAACTCAGTCGTAACTAGATTAAAGTGACCTTTATTTAGCAATTGAGATGCTGCGCCGCCGAACAATTGATTAATAGATGTTTTGTTCTTACCTTGTTGGCGATGGATTTGGATGTCACCTTTACTATTTGTTAGGAACACATAACCCGTTTTCTCAATTTTAAATCCATTAAGTAGCGATACCATGTCATCCATCGACTTAGACAAACCAGACATCGAAATACCGTTTACGTCTTGGTAGTTGGCAAACATTTTCACGTCGCCATTCGCTTCTTGGAATACGCTAACTGACGTATCTTGACCAGAAGAAGTAAAACCAAAGAACCATGCGTCTTGTGAGTGGTTAAGTTGACGCAGGAAACCATTTTGGTTCCAGTAGTAAGCCGTTTGTCGGTTCGCAACGGAAGCGTCGTTCAACTGATATTGGGATTTAACATTGTTAAGCTGTTGAACAAGTTGTGCTTCTACTGATGGGTTACGGTCTGTCGTTGATAGGGCTTCAACGACAAATTCATTAGTAGCAAGTTGTTTTGCCGCTTGTTGCATCTGTACAACTTCGCGGTCAATTTCAGTATTAATTTGCTGCAACATAGCAGGCAGCTCAATGTCGATTAAGCGGTGACTTAGCACCTCACGTGCATGGCGCTGAGCCATCACACCGACAATAATTGTAGAAGCAAGAACGGCAAAAGTAATACCGATGACAACCTTCTGTTTGATACTCAGGGAATTAAGTTTCAACATATCTGGACCTTTAAAAGAATCACTTATTATCTGCATTCTGAACAGAGTAAAACTAGGTGCATATAAGCTTGGTATGCACGGCATGAAATCTATATCGACCTCCCCCTACAAAACTAGAGAAAATTCTCACAAAATTATGCAAATGTGATGTAACAGACTGTCGAGTAAGGTAATTCACGCTTTTCAATGGCTTGCAATCACTTTACTCGCCCCAATATTGAAAAGATAAATTACGCGGACGTACTGGAACTTTTCCCCTTGAGAAAGTGACCAATACTCAAAACAAGAATCATATGGATACCCAGAGAGTCCAAAAAATGCACAAAACAAACTTCGAAACTCTTCAAAGCTACTTAGAGTCTCAGATCATTGGTCAGCATGATCTCGTTAAACAGCTTCTTATTGCTCTACTTGCCGATGGGCACATCTTGGTTGAAGGTCCTCCAGGGTTGGCTAAGACCCGTGCGGTTAAGTCTCTGTCGGATTGTGTAGAAGGTGATTTCCACCGAATTCAGTTCACACCTGACTTACTGCCAGCAGACTTGACGGGCACCGATATCTTCCGTCCAGAAACAGGCGAGTTTACCTTCCAGTCTGGTCCAATTTTCAACTCATTGATCCTTGCCGATGAGATCAACCGTGCGCCGGCTAAAGTGCAAGCTGCGATGCTTGAAGCAATGGCTGAGAAGCAAGTGACAGCGGGAAGAAACACCTATGCCCTACCAGAGCTATTTTTGGTGATGGCGACACAAAACCCGATTGAACAAGAAGGTACTTACCCACTTCCAGAAGCGCAGCTCGACCGCTTCTTGTTGCACCTTGATGTAGATTACCCAGATGCAGAGCATGAACTGGCGATCTTGCGCATCAACCGTGGGGAGGCAAAAGGTGAAGCAACGGTTGAGCGTCCAAGCTTAAGTCAAGAAGACATCTTCACTGCGCGTAAAGAAGTACTCAATATCCATATGGCAGATGCGATTGAGCAATACATCGTTCGTCTTGTTATGGCAACTCGACAGCCAAGTGATTACGACTCAGAATTAGCGAAATGGTTGTCTATGGGGGTGAGCCCACGCGCGACAATCGCCCTTGACCGTTGTGCTCGCGCTCATGCATGGCTAGCAGGTCGTGACTTCGTCTCACCAGAAGATGTTCAAGCCATGGCCTACCCTGTGCTACGCCACCGTCTTCTACTTAGCTACCACGCTCAAGCAGAAGGCATTACAACGAATCAGGTTATCGACAAACTTCTTAGCCTTGTAGGTAGCGCATAACGTAGGTAGGTGACATGTCTGCATCATATACATTGCCACCTCATGCGAATGGGGTGACATTGACCCTAGAAGAGCTGCTTCAATATCGCACTCAATCGGTTCGTTGGTTGCCACCAGCCCAGAGTATTTGGTCACAAATGAGCGGTAATCATACCAGCCGTCAAAAAGGTCGTGGTATGGACTTTATGGAAGTGCGCCAATATCAAGCGGGTGATGATATCCGCAGCATCGATTGGCGAGTTACTGCTCGAACGGGAAAAGCGCACACCAAGTTGTTTGCTGAAGACAAAGAACAAGCGGTGATTTTGTACATCGACTTGAGTCCTAGTATGCACTTCGGATCGCAATACGTGTTGAAATCGGTTCAACTGGCGCACTTCGCTAGCGTCTTGATTTGGCTAACATTAGCCAAGAAAGACCGCATTGGCGCGGTGATTGATGATGGTTCCCAGTGCATTGAGTTCCGCCCGTCCTCTTTACAAAAGCAAGGGCTGAGAATTCTTGACGCGATAGTGAATACTCACAATCAATTACTTACAAATCAACAAGCTGCCAGCACACGCACGTTGCCATACATGAGTGCAATTGAAACGCTGCACAACCTCACTCCGAAAGGCAGTGAACTGATTCTGCTGAGTGATTTTGCTCAAGTTGAAGAGAAAGAGTTGGTTCAACTACGCCGGTTAAAACAACACAACAGTGTTCGTGCAGTGCAGTTTTATGATCCTCTAGAGCGAGGCGAAACTGACTTTAGAGGACAAGCAAAAGCGTCTGATGGACACCGTAGTCAATGGTTTAACTTCGGCTCAAAGGGACAACGTAAGGAATTAGAGTCTCACTTTGTCAAACATCAGCAAGCAATCAAACAACAATGTCATTCCATGGCAATTCCGTTTAATAGCCTATCGAGCGGGTTACCGCTGGTCCAGCAATTAAGCTAATAACAGCAACAACATACAAATCATTCAAGCAGTAGTAATAATGACAACGAATAACCAAAGCCTAAACCTTGAACCTTTGATCCTACCTAATGCACCTGATTGGTTCCCACTCGCTTGGGGATGGTGGGCTGTTTTGGGCGGTGTAATTCTTTCCATCTTAATTGTCGCATTGTACTTAAGGTGGCGTTCAAAGCGTCTTGTTGCAAAGAAGACCGCATTGAAACTGTTAACCAACCCAATAACACCACATACGCCTTCTTCTGCATTAGAGGTTCTTCGTCAAGCAGCTTTGAGTTACTTCCCTCGTGAAGACATCGCGCCATTAACAGGCTCTGCTTGGTACGAGTTTCTTGATAGTTACACCAAAGAAACTCGATTCGTCGACAAACAACAACAGTGGCAAGCGGCGCTGTATCAAAAATCTGGTCAAGAGCAACATCAGGATTTGATTGATGATTGCACTTTCTGGATTTCGACCGCATTGCCACCAAAGAAAAAGGCAAAAACTCGTGACTGAGGCAACTCTCATTTCGAGCCTTTCTCAGTGGATGAACATTGAGTTTGTCTGGTGGTGGGCACTGCTATTACTGCCCCTACCTTGGATAATTTTTAAGTTCTTCCCTGAAGAGACTCAGCAAGCTGAAATTAAACTGGCGTATTTGCCAGATAATCAGCACAACAGTAAACCAAAGCAACTGGTACAAAAAGCCCTGTCTGTTGGAGTATGGGCTCTATTGGTCATCGCCTGTGCTCGCCCCGTTTGGTATGGCGATCCGGTCGACTTCCAACCCAAGTACCGCGATATGATGTTAGTGGTCGACTTATCTGGCTCAATGCAGAAAGAAGACATGAACTACAATGGCGAATACATCGACCGCCTAACCGCAGTCAAAAAAGTCTTATCCGACTTCGTAGCAAAGCGCCAAGGTGATCGTTTAGGTGTGGTTTTATTCGGTGACCACGCTTATCTGCAAACGCCTTTGACCGCAGATCGCAAAACCGTGATGCAACAAATCAACCAAACCGTAATTGGTTTGGTGGGCAATAGCACCGCGATTGGTGATGGTATCGGTCTAGGAACAAAAACCTTTGTCGATAGTGATGCGCCACAACGTGTCATGATCTTGCTTAGTGACGGGAGCAACACATCGGGAGTTCTCGATCCTATCGAAGCGGCTAAGATTGCCAAAAAATACAATGCCACTATTTACACCGTTGGCGTAGGTGCTGGCGAAATGATGGTGAAAGACTTCTTCATGACGCGCAAAGTAAATACGGCTTCAGATCTTGATGAGCAGACACTGACAAAGATCGCAGAAATGACAGGTGGTCAGTACTTCCGAGCGCGTGATGCTAAAGAACTTGAAAAGATCTACGACACCATTAACCAACTAGAACCAGTCTCTAGTGAAACCCAAACCTGGCGTCCTCAGTCGGAATGGTTCCCTTATCCACTAGGCGCAGCACTTGCACTTTCCGTGTTCTTGTTTGTAGTAAGGAGAAAACATGGCTGAGTTTACTTTCTTACACCCATATTGGTTGCTAGGCTTGCTCGTCGTTCCTGTCGCGCTTGCCCTTAATAGTCAGTACAGAACGAAAAAGTCATCATTAATTGCTCCTCATTTAGCAAAGATGCTTGGTCATTCAGTCAAAACCAAACATTACTTTGCAGTATGGGGAGTGGCTTGGGCAGTAGCATGTATCGCCTTGGCAGGTCCTAGTTGGCAAACCAACACTCGCCCAAGCTTTGAGTTGAGCCAAAATCGAGTGCTAGTTCTGGACATGTCACGCTCTATGTACGCAACGGACGTGAAGCCAAATCGACTGTCACAAACGCGCTATAAGGCACTGGATTTACTGCCGAAATGGAAAGAAGGCTCCACAGGTTTGGTCGCCTACGCTGGTGACGCTTATACACTTAGTCCACTCACGACAGACTCCAGCACACTTGCAGGTATTATCGAAAACTTGTCTCCTGAGTTAATGCCCTACCAAGGCTCTAACTTACCATCAGCAATTGAAACAGCAGTGAACCAGTTCACTCAAGCAGGCGTGAGTCAAGGTGATATCGTTCTATTAGCGGACGACTTAGATGACACTGAGCTTTCTCGCTCATTGGCATTGCTTAACGGCAAAAACATCCGTGTGTCAGTACTCGCTATCGGCACAGCAACAGGTGCGCCTATTGCCTTGCCTGACGGTTCATTAATGAAGAACCGACAAGGTAATACTGTGGTAGCCAAAACAAACCTAAAAAACTTGCAAAAGCTAGCAAAGGAAACCGGCGGACTGTTTGTGCCAATTCAGCACAATAACCGTGATGTTGAGAACATCGCAGCCTTTACCAACAACGCTAGCCACAGCCTAGGTGCGAAACAAAGTGACGATGTCAAAACCGATTCTCGCTTGAATGGTGGTTTCTGGTTGCTACCTTTGTTGCTTTTTCCTGCCGCTCTGCTCTTTCGACGCGGCATGATTTGGGTACTCATCGCAACAGTATTGCCAATGACTTGGATGCCGAAAGCAGAAGCTAATGCCTTCCTAAACCAAAATCAGAAAGGTGAGCAACTCTACCAGCAAGGTGAGTTTGAGAAAGCGCAAAATACCTTTACCGATCCAAATTGGAAAGGCGCGGCAAGTTATCAAGCGGGCGACTATGAAAGCGCTATTGAAGCATTCTCAAATAACCCAAGTTTGAATGGGCGTTATAACCTTGCGAACGCACTTGCCCAAAACGGGCAATTGGAAGATGCAGAAAAACTCTACGAACAGTTAATCAAAGAAAAACCTGACTTTGATGCTGCGAAAAAGAACCTGTCGGTTGTAGAGGAGAAACTGAAACAGCAACAGCAACAGCAACAGCAACAGCAACAGCAACAGCAACAGCAACAGCAACAGCAACA
>NZ_JAPPTO010000045.1:0-12482 GCF_027587135.1 Vibrio sp. MM46 | reverse complement strand
CCGCCGCATACCACCTTAAACACTAAACGCAACGCATAGTAAAAATGCCACGCGTTGCGAATCCCTCTTAAACAGTTTGTTAGGCTAATTTTCGACCTGCACGCCCCAGAGCTTTTAAAACCTGCTCTCGATAAGTGGAATGAGATGAGTAAATTCTCATGATTTCTTTGACCGCCTCTTCGCCGCCGGCTTCTCCTAATGCATGTAAAACCTGCTCACGATATGTAGAGTGGGATGAATAGATTCTCATAATTTCTTTAACGGCATCTTCACCGCCTGCTTGCCCTAAAGCTTTTAGTACTTGCTCACGATAGGTAGAATGAGAGGAATAAATTCTCATGATTTCTTGGACTGCCAAACTCATAATACATCCTTAATTTTATATTTAATTACAACAATTTGATTGGTTAAATTTGGGCATATCTAGTAGCTCAAGGGAAACAAAGTTTAACTTTCCCCAATTGTGAGCCTAACGCCCTGTTAAGGGGTGAGCAACGCAATACCGAAGTCGCTGCATACCACCTTAAACACTTAAATCAACGCATAGTAAAAATGCCACGCGTTGCGAATCCCTCTTAAACAGTTTGTTATGCGATTGGTGATGATAACCGTGAATTTGCCATTCGCACAACTTGACGTATCGGTTGTAATTGAATTTCTGAAATAATCGCTGAAACATATCCAACAACTATAAGGGGGATTCCAACCGACAAACCAAACCACACAGATCCACTTAATTCAGGCTGCCCCCACTGACTGTAGAGCGATGACATGATAGAAGAAAAGATCAACGTCAAAGATAGTAACTGAATCCAAGTATGACTAGATACGACGAATGTATTCGAATAATAATTTTTGCTAATTGTAGCCTTACCCGCGAAACCTCCAATCTTTACTCTAATCTTTGAGTTACTACCAGATATTTCGTAACCCTGAGAAACCAATTGATCAATTATTTCTTCCACTTTGAAACTCCTTTTTACTGGGTCGCATAACGCCCTGTTAAGGGGTGAGCAACGCAATACCAAAGTCGCCGCATACCACCTTAAACACTAAACGCAACGCATAGTGAAAATGCCACGCGTTGCGAATCACTCTTAAACAGTTTGTTATAACCGTTTCCCATGTGCGCTAAATCACTCAAAACGGTTTGCTATTGCCCTTTGGCTGTCATCACCCACTCTTCTTCGGACATCTCTAATCGGTGTCTAATTTCACAAATATGCATTCCAAACTTCTTAGCAAACATTTTATCTATTACTCTAAACGCCAAATCATTTTTTTGCTGTGCTTCGACGGAAGAAGCTGTTCCAAAATTAAAACTAGATCCTATAGTTTGATTATATAAGTCAATGAAAGGCTTAATCTCCCTCTTTTCGTCATCATCTAACTCTTGGAATAACGTTCTTATCCTGTCAAGTTCACCTCTCCCGTATTTATAAATATCTTGATTAACATGGTTACCTTTTTCAACTTCAGTTAATCCTGTCAAATCTACTGCTGCCAACTTGATTCTATATTCTCTTTCTTCAATTTCTTCCATAGCCAACTGGAAAATGGTATCAAATTCAGACACCTTATTTTTTCCTTCTTGAGTAAGAAAGCTAGAAAATATACAGATTCCAGTAACATCTTTAAGTACTCGATGGTAAATATCATTGGCTTTCACGCCATCCGTATCTTTGAAACGTTCAATACTCTGAATCACTTCTTCTTTATTTATTATCATTATTAACTCCAAACATTTTATTCATAGTAGGTTATAACGCCGCATTAAGGTGTGAGCAGCGCTTGGCTATACTTGAGCGAAGCGAAAACGCCAAGCGTTGCGAATCACTCTTAAATGCTTTGTTATAAATATTTCATGGGCACATTTCTCTGATTAACTCAAACAACTCAAACTTACGATCAAACCAGTAATCATCAAACTCCCACTCCTCAATTGTTGCCTCGCCAATGAAACCAATATGCCATACATTCTGAGCTACCAACAGCCAAGGAATCGCGCTAAGTTCCTCGTCAGAAAACATTGAAATTGACTGATAACCACTTAGAAATGCTGACCATTGTTGTTTAATATTGCCACAATTAGTGAATAGAAGATTCCACAAGAACACTACAGGATCATATATACGCCAACTTCTACAACAGAAGTCGAAGTCAATTATCGTGACTTGCTGAGATGAGAAGATTGCATTCCCCCAATGAAAGTCTCCATGACACAAGACCTCAGGTAAATTCAACTTGGACAAGCTAAGCTCCGCTTGTGTAGCCAAGCTTTCTATGATCTCAATTTCTTCTTGCTTGCGGCTATAACCAGCTTTGATATTGAGTAAAGGAAAAGTCAGTAACTCTTCAGCTTTTTTATGGGGAAAATCTAGTGTGCTTTTTGATAAATGTAACCGAGCGCATTCTCGACCAAATAAGTAACACTGAGAAGGGCTGATTGTGGAAATTGCCTCACCATCCACAAAATGGCATAACACTGCATACTTCCCACCAAAATGCTGAACATATTCACCGTCAACTCCCATCACAGGCAAAGTTACGGAAACCCCATCAGCTTTCAAGCGAGCATTAAACTCACTTATTGACGTCAAGTGCGATAAGGAACAATCACTAGTTTTATACAGCTTGACAACATAAAGGCGGGAGCAAGCTGTTTTGAGTTGATACAACTCATGCATACTCGTAAGGACAGTGACATCAGTGACATTGATATCGTAAGCTTCGTTAAGCTTTTGTTTTAAGTATCGAATGTTTATTTCCTCAGATGCTCCAATATTTATAACGCTAATTAGACGGATAAAAGCCGTTTATAACCTCATATATTGCCGTCTTTCAATGATTACTTCAATTTATAATCAATAGGTTAGTGATCTAACTGATAAGTTAGAATGCTTTGGGAAGCATAACCCTCGATCGACTTATTGTAGATAAGACTTAGCGAGGAAAATATGACTTATATTCGCAATAGTGCAACTTTGTCGTTGGCATCATAACCATCTTTATATACTGTATATAAAAACATAGACCACTTATTTTCTATGACTGTTAGAAATCTTAAAGACGGCAGTAAAAAGCCATGGTTGTGCGAGTGTTATCCAAACGGTCGGGATAACGCGCGTGTTCGAAAACGCTTTGCTACCAAAGGCGAAGCGAGTTCGTATGAACTTTTTTTGATGCGGGATGTAGACGCTAAACCATGGCTAGCACAGAAGCCAGACAATCGCCGATTAAGCAAACTGGTTGAAATCTGGTATTTACACTATGGGCGAACACTGGCAAAAGGAGATGCCATCACTCAAAAATTTCATCACATGGTGCAAGCAATGGGCGACCCAGTCGCATCGACGCTTACTGCGAAGATGTATTCGGATTTTCGTAGTAAAAGGATGGCTGGCGAACTCATATTTGTAGACCAACGCTGGAACCGTGGAAAGCCAAGCATTTCTACACTCAATTACGAACTCGGTCGTTTTAAAGCTGTGTTTAACAAACTTATTGAACTGGGGGAATGGAAATTACCAAACCCCATAGAAAATGTGAAACCGTTTAAAGAGTCAGAACATGAGATGGCATTTCTCGCACATGAGCAAATCATTACGTTACTTAATTATGCTGAACACCATAAGCAAGCAGACATGATTAAGATCATCAAACTCTGCCTCTCTACTGGAGCTCGTTGGAATGAAGCTGCTCAACTGACAGGCGCACAGCTTTCCCAGTTCAAAGTAACGTTCACCAAAACAAAAACAAAGAAAAACCGCACAGTTCCAATATCAGAAGAACTCTATAATGAAATCTACAAGCCAACTTCTGGGCCATTATTTGAAGAGTGCTATACACCTTTTTGCTATATTTTAAAAAACAAATTGGGGGCAAGTATTCCTAAAGGTCAAGCATCACGTATCCTCCGCCATACATTCGCCAGTCACTTCATGATGAACGGAGGTAATATACTAGTGCTTCGAGATGTGCTAGGGCATGCAGATATAAAAATGACCATGCGTTACGCACATTTCGCGCCAGATCACTTAACTGATGCAATTACGCTCAACCCACTCAACAACGTATAGTTTACTTCGTCATATTTTCTAACGTCTGCCGCCAGTTTGTCGCCACTTGCCAAAATCCGGTGAAGTTATAACTGACTCGAACGCGTCAACTTAATGCAGAGTCCCTATCTTGGTAAAGACGCTAACCCAGTAAAAGCAAGCGGGTTATTGGGCTGGATGAAACACCTTTCCTTATAAAAAACATGGTTTTGTCCAAACCAAACACCTGATAGACTACTTACCTCTCATGTAGCGTTTAGGTTAAGTAAGTTCGTTGCATGATATACAAGGACACTCATCCACTGAACATCAAGGGATCATTATGAAGTTTATCCGTTGGATTTTGGGAAAAATCATTCTACTTCTCAATGCAGTATTCTCTCCCCGTGGCGTTAAACGTTCGGCAGAAGCACAGAAAAGCGTTGATGATAAAGCCAAAAACTACGCACTGTACCAATTTGAAGCTTGTCCTTTCTGCGTAAAAGTTCGACGTGCTATGAAACGTCAATCCGTGAACATTGAATTACGTGATGCGAAAAACGACCCAGTACATCGCGAAGCACTTGAACAAGGTGGTGGTCGTGTAAAAGTACCTTGTCTGCGTATTGAAAAAGATGGCGAGACGCAATGGCTTTACGAGTCTTCAGACATCGTCGCTTACATTGAAAAAGAATTTGCCTAGTTCCCCCTAAGAACATTGGCGGATGCAAAAGAGGCACCATACGGTGCCTCTTTTCTTTTATCTCAATTCAATGATATGGGCGCTTACTGATCGACAATCAGCATCAGTTCCACTCGACGATTACATGCCTTACCGCTTGCTGTGGTATTACTGCACTGCGGCACATATTCGCCAAAGCCACGAGAGAACACTCTTTGACGAGGCAAGCTGGTTGCAAGTAGTTGCTTTTCTACCTCACGAGCACGCTTTTCCGATAACGAATCATTAAAACTCTCTGCGCCTGTACTGTCTGTATGACCGTCTATCACCACATCAACATCAGTACGCCCGGCAAGATAATGTCCAAGATTGCGGATCCAGTCTTGAGATTGCGATGATAATCTCGCAGAGCCCGTTTGGAAATGCACTTGTTCTTTCAAACGCACCATAAGGTGGTCGCCACTGATGGTTTCATGGGCGATATGATGTCTATTTAAAAACATCTCCAGTGACGTCACGCCCTGTGACTTTTTTCCAGCTGTACTCGGAGTCTGAGCAACATAACGTGGAGTTGACACGTAAGATTTCGCGTAACCCCACTCTGGATGTCTTAGCTCTGAGTTAGTTCTCGGGGCAGTATCGAGAATATTACCGCCCGGAACCATATCTGAATTAATACTCGTGCACCCGGCTAATAGACCGCATGCCACTAAAAACCAATGCTTCATACCGTTACCAACGTAGAATGAATTCCTGTTCACTGTGTCGGCTTAAATCGCCCAAACTTTAGTGCCTATTACCATATTTTCTTCAATACACAAGCACAGTTCATGCCAACGATTTAAGTTGGGCATTCATTTTTATCAAACATTATTTGGTAGATAAGAGAGCAAAGAAAATCTCGTTAACTAAACTGTCGCTTAATGGCGTTTCACTTCACGAATTTTCAATAGCTGAGCGCACTAAACACCACGTCATTGCCATGTTTTGTCTAAACTTTCTTCGATTGTCTCACTTTAGTGTAACAAGCCGTATTAATGGTTTTCGTCGATACCGTTAACCGATAAACTAGCACCAATTTTACTAGTTAGAGCCTTACCCATGTTCAAAACCATTTCTAAAGGCGCTGCACTTTTTGCCGCAGTTTTTGCCCTAACAGCTTGTGACAACGGCAATAGTCAGCCACAACAAGGCAAGCAATACGAAGTTCTGCCAGTTTCTCTTGCTGAATACAACTTAGCACCAGTAACTGAAGCGTTTTCTCTCACCTGTGGTCATTGTCGTACGATGGAACAGTTCGTTCCTCAAATTGAATCGTTGACAGAACAGAAAGTTGAGAAGATGCATGTTACCTTTAACGAAAGTGCGCAAATCAGCGCGATCATTTTCTATACAGCGGCAATGCAAGTTAACGGCACTCCGGACAAAGCGTTTATGGAAGAACTGTTTGCTGCCGTTCAAATGGGTGCAGATGCAACTGCCGATGAGCGCCAAGCTGCGGTAGAGAAAGCTTTTGAGTCTCGTAACCTAGTAAGCCCTTACCAGCTAGACGACGCACAACAAGCGAAACTGTTTGAATATATTACTAAAGCAGAAGAGATCACGACTCGTGGTCAAATCAACTCAGTTCCTGCCTTCATCGTAAATGGTAAATACCAAGTAATCACTGGTGGCCACGAGACCGTTGAAGCAATGGCTGACACTATCAACTACCTGCTAAAACAACCAAAATAAGACAAGGAGCTACTGTGTCTAAATTTCTGTTTCCTCTTATTATTTTCGTCCTAGCGGCATTCTTTATCTACCGTACTTGGACAAACCACAAAGCGGCAGACGAAAACTTTGCAAAAGGGCAAGAGTTCCTGCTAGAAAACAGCAAGAAAGAAGGTGTGATTACCACAGAGAGTGGTCTGCAATACCTTGTTCTTGAGAAAGGAACGGGCGACGTTCATCCAACTGCAACTAGCAAAGTGAAAGTTCACTACCATGGCACGCTTATCGATGGTACGGTTTTCGATAGTTCAGTAGAACGTGGTGAGCCGATCACATTCGGTCTAAATCAGGTGATTAAAGGCTGGCAAGAAGGTCTGCAATACATGGTTGTGGGCGAGAAAATCCGCCTGTTCGTGCCAAGCACACTTGGTTACGGTAAAAACGGTACTGGCCCTATCCCACCAGCAAGTGTACTGATCTTTGATGTGGAGCTATTGGACATCCAATAATCCTCAGCAAGAACAAAAAAACGCCGCATCAATTGCGGCGTTTTTATTCGTCTCAACTTACGTTAGTCAGTAGGCAATCAAACTAATGGTCATCTCATCTTCATATAACCCTGCAGCAGCACCTGGCACTGCCTTATTTTCAAAAGCCATATTGAAGCGAGTTTGGTTCCCACGGTGAGTATTTAAAAGCACCGGACTATCCAACCCAAGAGTCTGACCTTGCAAAAATGTGGTGTACGGAACTTTATGACTCGGTTTCCTAGTATTGACAAGGTGCCCATGATTCAACGAGTCGAGCTCAAGTTTTACGGAAGCGTTGCTCACCACGACAATGTCCAAATCCCTTCGGTTTTGCTTGGTTAAATTCCCCATATCCACCGTTACTCTTGCCCCAGAAACAGACACATTGGAACTTGAATTTGCCTCTATGCGTGCTCGTACGAATGGCTTTATCGTGTAATCGAGCCCTGCATTCCTCACACCAACTTCAACTTGCTTGCCAAGTAACGAAAATTCAAAATCTGCCCGATAATTGCCCGGTTGCATGGTTTTTCCTTCGGGCACTTGCACCCAAAAATCGACCTGCTTACTACCACGACTTGGTAGTAAAAAGTCTCCTTGAGGGGTTCTATTTAGGCTTTTTCTTTGCGTGTTAAGGACGGTCGAATTGATCTTACCTTGAGGGCCAGAAACAACCTGCTGCCAACCATTTGAAGGTTTGATGACAATGCCGCTCATACAGTTAACTAGTTGGCTATCTAACTCTATTTTTCCTTGAAACCACAAGGTATCAGGTTGCGTCACATGAGGTTTATAAGGTGTATCATTGATGCTTACCCTAAATGTCCCCTCACACTGCGCTTCGCTGGCATCATTCGCCAACAACGGTGAAGCAAAAGCAGTAAGAAATAGCACGGTTGCGAATGTTAAGACATCACTGCGATTAACTGTTTTCATCCTATTCTCCTTTTCCTTTACCAGTACAATGCGCTAAATTATTTGTCATTGTTCGGCATTACTGTGATTTCACCTAAATCGATTAAGCTCGTATCAGACTCAGGAATCGAGATAACGACAAGGCTAGTCTGTAGTCCATAAAGCTCAAGTGTATATATGCCAGGACGTAGACCTTGAATGAAGAATCGTCCTTGCTTGTTGGTAAAAAACTCAATTTGTTCATCATCAACCAACACACGCCCTTGTCGGTACTCGATAGGTTCACCGCTAAGACGCTTCAAATAACCACTCGCCGTATAAGACGCATCGGAACCTATCGTCAACAAATATCCGGTGGCCGCCGCCGGCATTAGCTCAAGTTTGCCATCTCCCCAGTCATAACCAACGGGAGAATCCATCACGTTATAATCCATCGCATAGCGAGCATAAGGCTGGGAGATCGAAACAAGACCATTAAGATGCTTTGTCGCTATTGCGGTTGGTCTTCCTTGGGAGTCTACATCTAGGTTCGCAGTCGCTTCACCCAACGTCGGGTGCATTTCTGCCACAACAAAAGGACCACTGGTCACACGTCCCCACCCCCAATCACCGTCAACCATACCAACTGCAGTCGCTAGGCGCAGTGAAGCTTGGTATTGCTCAGTATCTTCTTTTCTCACTACATCACGGCTTACTTCGGACTCTGCTCTAAAACGATTTGCGGTGTAACTCAATTGAGCTCGTTGGGTATCACGAAATTCGTCCTGCTCTGCTTCGATTCTTACACCATAGTCACCAACGTAGTTCAAACCTTCATTACTAAAATACGCTCGGCTCCGTTCATTCTCACTGTTGTAAGAGAGACCTATACGATTTCCATGCTCATCCGAATACCAATTGTATTCAAAGGTAAACAAGAAACGCGTATCCGGTTCGTTATAACGCTCGGATTCTTCGTATTCGCTGCCAACCCCTACCGTAAAACCACCATGTCGCCAATTTAGCAAGACCGAACCACGTAACTCATCGTCATCAGGAGGGAGTTGAGTCAGGCGTCCTGTTAATGTCAGATCAAATTTACTGTTTATCTGCCAAAAGTAATTTGCGAGATATTGTGTATATGAGTTGCCTTCTTGGGATTCTTTCCAAGGTTTGTTTTGAAAATCATCCGATTTTTCAATCGCAAAACGTAGGTTGGGAGATTGGCTTTCCCCACTTCCAAAAATGCTGTTTTCATAATCAAGGGAAGCTATCCAACCGTCTTCTCCCGAACTTGCAGAGCTTAGCGAATAACGAGCAGTCACATTCCCTACACCGCTTTTGAAAGTAGTCAGAGCCCCAAATATCGAACCATCTTGAGCATATAAGCCATTTGCACCTGCGGTTAACCAGTCAGTGACACCATATTCTAAGTAACCTGTCGCTACCCATTCCTCTTCGTATTCTACTTGACGGTTGTCATAGATGATTGGCTGTCCAACGGAAAAAGAGTAATCAATCAGACCTTTTTTCAACAGCTTAGCGTTGTAAAATTGAGTAAAGCGCAATACTTCTTGCTTACCAGAAACGTAGTTGACGACAACCGTAATATCGTTAGCACCGTTATCTAAGATCAGATTCTTGAGGTTGTAACGTCCCGGTTCCAATCGCCCACCAGAAATTCGTTCACCGTTGACATAAACTTCCACTTCAGCGGATTCGAGCAGAACAAGTTGTTGGCTACTCTCTGGGCTTGTCTCACGATCCGGTTGTAAGTCAGCGTATCGACTCTCAATAGAAAAACCACCCAAGGACATGCCATAAATATGTCCGGATTCACCGCTGATAACATCCCCTGTGGAAGCACGCATCGGTAAGTTTGGATCATCATAGAAAGCAATCCACTCACCTCGGGAAAACTTTGTGGTTTCGTTATCCGCTTCAAGATAATTGGCTAAAAGAAAATTCACACCACTGGCACCACCGATATTGCCTTGTGACAACCAATCCAGCGACGAATCCCAAGTCTCAACATCCTCTTGCCAATAATTGTTATAGGCGAAGCTAAAACTGTTTAACCAGTTTATCGAGCCACTTTCAGAGGGAATAAAATCGGGATAGCCAGACGACAAAGTAATGTCTTGTTCGCTAAGAATTTGTGCCGAGAGCCGAACGTCAATAAACAAGGATTCAGTATTAAGTGTCACCTCGATACCTCGCTCAGCGAGTGTTTCGATATCAACGAATGTTGACGGCTCTGAACCAAAAAACTGCGACCACCATTCCGGACTCACGCGCGTTCCGAGCAAATCTTGGAGGGCATCGACAGACACTCGCTCAAGAGCCATGCCGTTTATTTCAACAGGGAGTTCGCCAAGCTGATTTTGTTCATACACAAGGGGTAAGGAGAGGCTGTAAGAGCTTCCCCATACAGCCCCAGAAATAAGGACAGCGATCGATACGACGAATGCGCGCCACATTGTAACCTTCCGTGTATGTCAGCGACGTTATGAAAACTGGGTGTCGTTAGTTCACAAGAAGTGACTCGACGTTCACCTGAACTTTCTGGTTTGGCACGAGATATTGCATCGGTAGAACCGGCTCTAGTTGCTCCCAATCCCAACGTTTCGTTTGACCTTGCCAATCAACCGAGTAAGTGTGTTTGTTTAACTCAATAACACTTGAACCTGTATTGCTAATTTTCAGATTTGGCTTGTTGTCATTGGATACAGTGATTTCGCTGGAATATTGGTCTTGCGCATCTTGTGGAGAGACAAACACAAGCGCTCCGATTCGGAACAACATTTGTATGGCATCTTTCTCAACTTCATCCGCTTTGAGTGGCAATTGGCTCACGATCAAACGATAGGATTCTGCTACACCCTTGGGTGCGCCAATGTATTGCACCTTAATGGTCTGAGATTTCCCCGGCTGAATAAGTACTTGCGGTGGAAAGATCATCAAGTCATCGGTTTCAAGAAGCGACTCTTCGTTGTTGAATTCAACTAATCGCTTAACGCCAGTCACCTCGATAGGCAAAGGTGCAAGAGAGGTATTGGTTACCTTGAAAAATACCGTTGTCTCTTTCCCTGAATCGGAAAGAAATTGCACCATTGGGAAAAGCTCAAAAGCCAACACTTGTGCTGGCATGTAAATCAAGATGAGAAATAATATTCGAAGTGTTTTCATACAACATAATGGCTGAGGGATGGACGGGACCTCCCTCAGCGCATTCCTTCCTACATGTGGAATAGAGTCACATACATCGCGCCGCTGTATTCACCCCAGCGCGCACCAGCTTGAGGTTTAGAGGTAATTGAAAGTTTGTGCTCATCAGTCATCGTTTTATCTAGGTTGTTACTAATTTCAACCACTTGATGGATACGAGCAACGGTAGTGTCAATCCCTTTGTCTTTTAGCTTAGTTTCACCATTGAAGCTGTACTCCATTGGAATTTCATCTTCATTGCTGTTGGTAAAACCAAATGGGTCAACTTGGACGATACCTTTCGTGCCGTATGAGTTGCACCACGTTTTAAAGCCAAATTCTTTTGTATCAGATGACTTAGTTAAGTCGAAATTGATGACATCCAAGTTGCCGTAAGTCATCATTTCACAACGCTTAGGCACTTCACCTTTGAATTTAACGTAAAAGTCTGCGCGACCTTCGTCAGACCCAACGACCCATGGATTCGCAACTGCACCAGCCGATACAAGCAACGCCATTGCTGCAAAACCTGCTAAACGTTTCATGATTGTTCTCCTTTACATTTTTTCCTGCGGTATAGACCAAAAGTTGAATTAAGTAGACGAGTTAAATGTACGCCTTATTAACTTTTTTCCTATCGGTCATCTGACCAAAAGAACCACATAAAAGGATGAGTAAAGGACAACCAAATAATTAATTTGAACTAGATCAAAAATCACTCAACCATTAAAGATCCTAACTGAGAACGGCTTTGCTTTCCTGTTTTAGATAATATATGGGAGACATGTGTTTTTACCGTGCTTAAACTTACACTCAGTTGACCTGCTATTTCTTTATTTGAATAACCTTGAACTAAATACATAAATACTTTCTGTTCTTTAGTAGAAAGTTCGTATTTAGCACCTAGAACTTCCGCAGATGAAGAACTATGAACTTGTCCCCTCACAATATTCTTTAATGAAGAAGACATGGCTTCTCGACTAAACCATAACTGACCAGAAGCCACCATTCGGACGGATTTGTGAAGCAGTTCTAAGGTAAAGTCATTCTCTAGTAACCCACCCCAACCCAGAGATATAAGCCCTTGAACTCCCTCTAAGTCTTGCTTACTCGCATTGGCAAGCAACCAAGCGCCGCCACGCGAAAGTGGTGAGATTAAGTGCAATGATGGATTACCTAAAGTAAGGCGATCATAAATAACAATATCAGTATTTTTTAAATTCCATATATTATTGACAGTTTTCTCAGTGTAAAAAGTGTAGTTTTTAAAAGAATGAGATAAACCAGCAATAACTAACCCTGACCAATCTGAGTCAGAAGAAATTACATAAACATTTTGAGAGCGTGTCATGATCCTTTCCTGTAAAAATAATTTAGTAAAAGGAATAAATAACTATAGCGAGTGTAGATTATTAATAC
>NZ_JAPPTO010000044.1:0-13620 GCF_027587135.1 Vibrio sp. MM46 | reverse complement strand
CGATATATGTCTGTAAGCTATTGTAATTTAAGTGCTTGTTGGTTCTTTATGATTTTTTCAGCATAACTTGATGTGCCGGTCTTTGCCAAATCTATCGATTCTATCGATAGGGGCTATTTTTCCATACCTTTTGGTATTCAATAGAATGGCAAAGCTTTTGTAAATCAACTTCATAGGAACTAAACATGATTACTAAACTGTACGTAAAAACAAGCCTGTTTTTGTCACAATTTAAAAACGACGAGCGCGGTGTAACTGCAATCGAATACGGTCTAATTGCTGTTGCAATGGCTGTATTAGTAACTACAGCAGTAGGCTCAGACGGTTTCATCGGCAAGCTAGAAGGTGCATTCGCTCAAGTTGCGACTGCTATCGATACTGCGAGCAAATAAGCCAAGTAATTACCTTACTGGTTTATGTAGATAATATCGCTAGATATTTGTGCCAGACCTCTGTTTTCATTGGTCTGGCTCAGTTAATTTAGAATATCTAATAAATGTTATTTGAAGCTAATCTCGATAAATTCAGGCAAGAGTCTTAATTTTGAGTCATGAATTGTATTTATTAGTATTGGCAATCGCGTGTTTGTATGTATCTATTACCGATTTTCTTCATCGTAAAATACAAAATAACGCTTTGCTTTTACTCCTCTTGTTGCAGAGTTTTCTTTCACCATTAGATCTTCAGATTACAACCTTTTTGCTGGTGCTAGGGATAGGGTTAATACTTTATGCTCTGATTTGGATTGGAGCTGGTGATATTAAATATGCCGCAGTGTTGTCACTGACAATCCCTCTCAATGACTTACCATGGGCCTATATTATGACGGCGTTTGCTGGTGGTTTTTTAGCGATTATTTATTTAATTACTAGAAAATTAATAAGCAACACGTCGAGTAGCCAAGAAGGCATTCCGTATGGGATAGCAATTAGTGTTGGATTTTATTTAATAATTTTAACTCAAAATACGCCACATATTTAAACCTCCAAGAATGGGCACATTATGAGATCTCGACTGGTTTTACTTGTTGCTATTGTTGCCTTGATCGTAGGCGCGCTTGGCGTTGTCGACTTGTTCAAGAGTCAACCTCAACCCGAAGCTGTCGCTGAAGTGGTCGATAACAAAGATGAACAGCATGTTGCTGTATGGATGACCACCGAAGCTTATGAAAAAGGACATGCGATTAGTGCACAAGGAGTTATCAAACAACAGCTCCCACTTAGTGAAGCACTAACGCTTGGCGTCAGAGAAGACGCACAAATCAGTTTTTCACCATCCGTTTTATTAAACCGAAGCCTAAATCCAGGCGATGTTGTGTTACCAGAGTACCAAGTTTCTCCCGGTCAACCAGGGTATATCGATCTACTGGTAACGGAAGGCATGACCTTGTATCCACTGAAAGTGAGTGATCAGAACTTAATCAAAGATTACATTCGTCCTGGCTCATATATCGACATTCTTACCGTGAGCTCTCCAAACGCTAATCTTGCTGAAAATATGGATAAGCCGAAGCGCTTTCGAGGTGTAAAAGCGTCCATGTTCTTAAAACATGTCAAAGTACTCAATATTGGTGATGGCGAGGGTGAAAATAGCAACATTACCGCTCGAACACCAAATAAAGAAGACGGTATGACGACGGTGGTTATCGAAGTGAAGCCAGATGAGTTGGCAAAACTAGCGTTGGCTCAACGAACTATGCATATCGAAATTTATCGAAGCCAAACCTATACGCAGCCGGAATACGCGGAAGTACGCAATGTTATCGACAATTATACCGGAATCGAAGAGTTACGCGGTAACGTTAATGATCCTAGAGAGGCTTTGTAATGATGATACACCATCGAATTAAGCAAGTACTGTGCGTCTCCTTTACCTCTCTTTTGATTGGCTTGCTTTCTATAACAAACACTTTTGCTGCTGACCGATCTATCACACTTAATGACGGTCAGCACATTCAATTAAAGATGCCGATTGGAAAGGTGTTTATCAGTAACCCTGATATCGCCGACTACAAAATCATTAATGACAATACGCTAGTGGTTTTTGCCAATGGCATTGGTCAGTCTCGCTTGATTGTCTATGGAACAGACGATGATGTGTTGCTTTCTGACCGCATCATCGTTGATTTGGATCTAAGCGAGGTTAGACGTCAACTCAAGTTCCATTTTCCTGATGCCAAAGTCAAGGTTCAATCGGTGGGCGAGCAAGTCGCAGTGAGTGGTGTTGTTGATTCTGAAGAAACTCGTGATGACATTTATCGCATGGTGGCAACCTTACTCGGACGAGAAAAAACCGAGAAGTGGGAGAAAGTCGAAAAGCTGGAGTTCAAATCTGACTATTCAGATTATGAAGAGCCAGAGAGCATGGTTTTCGCTCGCAATATGACTTGGAAAGGAATCATTGAACGCATTAAGGTTGCAACGACACAACAGGTAAACGTCAAAATCTCAGTCGCTCAAGTTAATGAATCTTTTAGTAAAACAGTTGGGGTCGACTGGAGTTCTATTGGTTCTAAAGCGGGTGAGTTCGTATTTGACCAATTTGATGCGGCAAACCTAAGTACCTTGATCACTGCATTGGGTGACGATCAGGTTGCAGAAGTCTTGGCTGAGCCAAACCTGACGGTACTTTCCGGTGAATCGGCGAGCTTCCTTGTCGGTGGCGAAGTGCCCGTTATTGTGTCGAACAACAACAACGTGAATATTTCGTTTAAAGAGTTTGGTATTAAGCTCGACCTTACAGCAAAAGTACTTAGTCAAGACAAAATCCGAATGCAGCTAGCTCCGGAAGTGAGCGAAGTAGAAAGCTACGTCGAAGCTGCAGGCATTAAAGTGCCACAGTTGTCATCACGACGTGCAATGACAACCGTTGAACTGGCAGACGGAGACAGCTTCATCCTTGGCGGGTTAATGAGCAGTGCTGATTTAGAGAAAATGCAAAAGATTCCTTTCATTGGAGACATTCCTGTACTTGGTGCTGCATTTCGTAAAGCAACGACAGAAAGAAAGCGAACTGAGTTGATCATCGTGGCAACAGTAAACCTCGTGGAACCAATCAAACCGAAAGATATTCAGCTGCCACACATCAAGAAAACCTCAACGTTAGCGCGTTGGTTGAATATTGATTCTGACGATAATTCTAACACGTCATCGGATGCGACGATTCGTCTGCTATCTGAAGGAGGGTTTATTCAATGAAGAAGCTAGTACTTATTGCTTTATTGACATCGTCACTCTTTGGTTGCGCAACAGAGCGATATTTTGGCGGAAATGGCGCTGAAGCCGTGGTGTATAAAGAGCATCATAGCTTTGAGTTTGCAGTAAAGAATCGTGCAGAAACAGAAAAGCAGATTAAGCAACTGATTCAAAAAATCGAATCGATGGATAAAGAAGCCACTTACGTGATCGATTACAAATCCGCGCGCAGTAAAACGATGTTAAAGAAGGCATTTGAGCAGTATCCGTCACACATTATTGCCCCGCAAAGAGTGGAATATCGTTATACGCCAGCTTTACCAAGTGATCTGAATATCCAAGTGACGTTAACGCGTTTGCAAACCCAGCAATGCTCGCCTGCACAGATTCAAGTTCAGTTAGGTGAACCAGACTGTTTTGTTGAATCGATGCGTCTTAAACAAGTGTCCTACAAGTCTAGATTAGTAGGAGAATAATAATGTTTGATTTAACTAAAGCATTAACAACGAAAGCAAAACCGGCACAGTCTTCGACGACAGGTGTTGCTGGATGTACGTTGTTTTATCAATCACAAGAGTGTTTAAACCTTGTTCAGGAAGTGTTTCGATTCGAAGGTTGGAATGACCCAGAATGTGTAAGAGCTAACGCAGGCTTAACCAAGCTGACGGAACAACATAGCAGTCATATTGTTATCCTTGAACTGAACGAATCGAACAACGTCGTTGAAGATGCTAAGTCTTTCGCTAGCAAACTACCAACACACAAAGGTGTCGTGGTCATTGGTAAAGAAGATGCAATTTCGACGCTTCGTTCCCTCAAAGACATGGGCTTTTACTACGTCTTTTGGCCGGTGAACAAACAAGAGTTCGCAGACTTCTTAAACCATGTTAGTAAGAACTTGAAGACGTTCTCTGGTGTTAGCCAGAAGCGTAAGGCGAAGCGTGTAGCAGTGGTGGGTTCAAAAGGTGGTGTTGGTGCATCATTCATTACTACTGAATTGAGTTCGTTACTATCCACTCAAGGTTCCGATACCATTTTGGTTGATCACCAATACGCAGATACCAACATCGATGTTTTATTGGGACTGAAAGATTTTAAACCGCGCGGTATCGATGAGTTTACTGCTCCCTTGCATGAAATGGATGAAGAGGGAGCACTTAGCTACCTGTTTAACGCACGAAAAAATCTGCGTCTGTTGGCTATCGATGGCGACATGAGTCAAAGCGATATTCTCAACTATAACCAGACGCTCTGTGATCTTTTAGCTCGAAACACGAACTTCATTATTGAAGACTTCTCGGGCGGTGTGGACTTCAAAGTTGAACCTCAACTCTTGGTAGAAAACTTTGATGTAGTTGTGCTGGTTTTGGATGCGTCGGTATCTTCTGTAAGAAGTGCCAAACGACTGTTTGAGAAAATTTCCAATTTACAGCTCACATTATCGTCCCGAACTCGTGTGATTACATTGGTGAATTATCACCGTCCGGAAAACGCGTATGTATTACAACGTCCTGACCTTACCAAATACTTAGGTGCGGATGTTGATCTCGAAGTGGGGTACTGCAAGTCGTTGTCGCACATCATTATTGATGGCAAACGAGGTCATAAGCACGATCGTCATATTAACCGTTCTATGGAACTACTGGTCAAGCTGATTAATGGTCAACCTGTTGATCAAAAAGGCATGGGATCTTGGTTGAAGAGGGTGCGTGCTAAATGAGTTCGAATAAAGACTTATACCTCGCGTTTCGCGGGCAAATATTTGAAGCACTAGATGCTGAAGCGGTTCAGAAAATGAGCCGCCGAGACTTAGAGGCTCAAATCCAAGCCGCAGTTGATCTTCTTGCAAACAGCTACCAACGTCCGATCACTTCGATGATGAAGTCAGGCTTGGTGAAAAGCTTAATTGATGAACTGTTTGGCTTAGGTCCATTGCAGCCTTTGGTTGAAGATCAGTCTATCTCTGACATCATGGTAAATGGACCTAACAACATCTTTTTTGAAAGACACGGTAAAGTCCAAAAGTCAGAGGTGTCTTTTGTCAACGAAGAGCAGTTGTTAGCGATTGCTAAACGCATTGCTTCGCGTGTTGGACGACGTGTTGATGAACTGTCTCCAACGGTTGATGCCAGACTTGAAGATGGCAGCCGTGTGAATATCGTTATCCCACCCATTGCGTTGGATGGGACCTCGATTTCAATACGTAAATTCAGAGAGCAGAACATTGGCTTTGAAGATTTGATTGGTTTTGGTTCTATGTCTCCTGACATGGCGAGAGTGCTGATGATTGCGTCTCGTTGTCGAATGAATGTGCTGATTTCTGGCGGTACGGGCTCAGGTAAGACGACGCTGCTTAACGCATTGTCTCAATACATCGCTGAAGATGAGCGTATTGTCACCATAGAGGATGCGGCGGAATTACGCTTGCAACAACCTAACTTGGTTCGATTGGAAACGCGAACTTCGAGCGTTGAGCAGACTGGGGCGGTGACGCAGCGTGATTTGGTGATTAACGCACTTCGTATGCGTCCAGACCGAATCATTCTTGGTGAGTGTCGTGGCTCTGAAGCGTTTGAAATGTTGCAGGCCATGAACACGGGACACGATGGTTCTATGTCTACACTGCACGCCAACACACCGAGAGATGCGATTGCGCGTGTGGAATCGATGGTCATGATGGCGAACTTAAACCAGCCGCTTGATGCGATTCGAAGAACCATCGTCAGCGCTGTGCAAATGATTGTCCAGGTTAACCGACTGCGCGATGGGTCTCGTAAGATCACCAGTATCTCTGAAATCGTCGGCTTGGAAGGCGATAGTGTGGTGATGGAAGAGATCTACCGTTTCCGTTATGACGATGCACATTTTGGAGAAACCGTTAAAGGTGACTTCGTAACCAGCGGCATCATGCAACGATCTGAGCTTGTAAAGAAAGCCCAATTCTTCGGGCTGTATGACGAGCTGATGGCATCGTTTAAGGGGATATAACATGCTTTGGCTCTCACTTATCCTCTTTGCGTTCGTACTGCTTTTGGTCAGAGACTCAAAGGTCAAAAAGGTCGATCAGTTTTTCAACATCGAAGAAGCTGAAGCGGAAAACTTCAATGCTATCAACGTAAAATCACTGGTACGAAAACAAAGTTGGCAAAAGTTCAAAGAGTCTATTTCTCCAACACTAAAAGTACTTGGACCACGTTCATCGCTGTATATCGCTTTGTATATCACGGCGAGTCTCATCGCCTCTTGGTACGTCGTGGTTAAGCTGTTGTTGATGACGAATACCGGGTTGATCGTAGGCTTGTCTTTGGTGTTTACCATTATGGGTTACCGCTACCTAGTGACAAGAAGGCGACGTGATTTTGAAAACACTTTCCCTGATGCGCTAAACATTCTGATGAGTGCGGTAACCGCAGGTGACAGCTTAATGCAAGCCATCAGTTATGTTGGCGAGGTGATGGATAACTCGATTGGGCGCGAGTTTAAACTGATGGGGGACCGACTTAAGTTGGGTGAGTCTCCGGAAGTGGTACTTCAACGTTCGTGTAAAAACTACCCTTACCCAGAGTTTCTGTTTTTCACTGTAACTCTTAGAGCAAATATTGCGCGAGGCGGTCAGCTGAAAGGCGTACTAGCAAGACTTATTCGAGTTTTGGTGGACGCAAGAACCCTAGAGAAAAAGAAGATGGCCATGACGTCTGAAGCGCGAATTTCTGCCAAGATTGTTGCGGCAATTCCGTTGATTTTCATGATCATTCTTAACTATGTAAACCCTGACAACGTCAATTTCGTCTTGTATGACCCTTCTGGTCGTATCGTGTTGTTTTATGTACTTGGCAGTGAGTTATTTGGCTTGTTCATTGTTTGGTTGTTAGTCAGAGGAGTACGCGCATGATGCTATTGATTGCCCTTATAGTACTGTTTGTTTCGTTGCTTTTCTTGATTTTCGATTCGCTTCGTACAGAACAACGACGCAAAAAAGTCGCCTTTTATATTGGCGGTGATGCTGTACGTGCGCCTTCCCGTGTTAACCGCTTTTTTGTTCGTTTCGGTAAAGAGCATCGACATGAGCTGGAACAAAAACTCATCGAGGCCGGCTATTACAACACAGAGTGGGCGAAGTTCTACTTCCCTGCCAAATTAGCGGTGCTCGTGGTTGTTACAGGATTGGTGTTGTTGTCGGATATGACAGCAAATAATCAGCTAATCATCATTATTTTTACGCTTATTGCTGTGATTGTCTTGCCGGATACTTTGCTTCAAATGCGACGCAAAATGTTGATCTTTAAGACATCATCTCAGTTACCGTACTTGCTGGACATGATGTCAGTTTGCGTGCAAACCGGTATGACGATTGAGGCGGCATTGGTTTATCTGGGCAAAGAGTTGGCTGAGTTTGACTCTGACCTTTGTTATCAAATTAAACGCACCTCAGATTCGGCAAAAATCCACGGGCTAGAAAAAGCGCTAAATGACCTAAGTGATCGTATTCCAACGCCGCCAATACGAAGCTTCGTGCTGACTATCATTCAAAACTTGCAATACGGTACATCAGTGGCTCAGGTGTTGAGCGATCTCGCTGAAGACATGCGAAAAGTGCAAATCCTGACCGTTGAGGAAAAGGTAGGCAAACTCTCCGCTAAGATGAGTGTCCCGCTGATCCTCTTCATCATGTTCCCGATCGTTATTCTGATTCTCGCACCGGGAATCATGCAAATGACATTAAATATTTAGGAGAGTAACCAGTGATTGGAAAACGCATTTCTCTCGTTTTGTTAGTGCTGGGCGTGTTGGCAGGTTGTCAATCGACACCTTCGCAGCAGAGTCAGCTACAAGATGACGTCGCGAGCATGGAAAAAGTGAAAAACTACGATGGTTTAATCTCTCACTACAAATCTCAGTTAGAGCAAGGTTCGCAAGATCCTGAAGTGAAAGAAAAGCTGGCATGGGCGTATTTCCATAAAGGGGATATCGAGTCGGCAAACTTTTATGTTCAGCATTTGCAAAAAGAGGGGATAGAGAGCCCTGACTTGTACCAGTTAGAAGGGCAAGTGTTTGATGCAAAAAATGACACTGATAGCGCGGTAGAGGCGTATTTATCTTCCATTAAAACGGGTAATGAATCGGGACAAATCCATGTATTACTGGGTGTGTCGTACGCCAAGTTAGGTAAATACGAAGATGCTTACCAAGAGCTGAACAATGCACGTTTGCGTGGTTATGATGATGTCGCGATCAAGAACAACATCGCGATGATTCATATGGCAAATGGTGAATACGAGCAAGCCATCGAAACACTGATGCCAGTACTAAAAGATAACCCGGAAAATAAAGTAGTGAAGGCGAACCTAGCGATTGCCCTTATGAAAGCGCAGCAGATGGATGCAGCGAAGAAACTACTCAAAGGTGATTTTTCGGATCAAGAGCTCCACAGTATCGCCGTCGAATTAACTCAATATAGGAGTTAATGATGAAATTGCTTTCTAAACAAAAAGGGGTAACGGCGATCGAGTTCGTAATGGGCGCGCTCGTTTTGTTCTTTGCCACTTTTGCCATCTTTGAGTCGAGTTACCAAATCTATGTTGTGAACATGACGGAATATTCTCTTCGAGAAACTATACGAAACACCAAGATTTACGAGGGCAAAGGCATAAATCAGCAGTACGAGGACAAGTTTAAATCTCTGATCGAAGCTGATGGTAACTTGTGGCATTTCTTAATCGATAGCTCGCGATTTTCTATCAAAGGTCGTTACTACAAAACCTATGATGACTTCATTGCGAATAGAGGATATTCGGATGAGGGCTTGAACTTCAACTACAACTTAGCGGAGATAACGGTCACTTATCGTTACTCTCCGATCATAAAACTTGCCGGTGCAGCAGATCGAGATATCTCAAGCACAATGGTACTGAACTTAGAGCATGAGGGGTGGAAAGATGACGCTCCGTAAACAAGGTGTATGTTCTCCAAAACGCCAAAAAGGCTCATTTATGGTTGAGCTTGTGTTCATTCTTACTGCGTTATGGGGTGTTTACCTTTTTGCCGCGGATTTGAGCTATCAGTTGCTTTTGCGAGCCAAGCTTGATCGTTCTAGCTTTGCGTTGGTGAATGTAATCAAAGAGCGTTCGCGTTACTTTGAGGGCGACGTGTTAGGTGGAAAAAATCTAGCGGTAACCAATGCCGATTTAGAAGACTTATCCAAAGTCGCGAGTCGAATGCTCGGCACTCCCCCAAACGATGTGGCTATCAAAATCGAGTCATTGACCAATAAAGTGAATGTGGCGGTATTTACCAGCAGTAAATACAACAGACTAAATTGCAAAACGGATTCAATACTCGCACACGCAGATTTGGCTCCGGTGGAAAAGGGCGTGGTGTATCCATTGTACCGCGTCAGCCTTTGTGAGGAGCAAAGCTCTTGGTTCAAACCGTTCTTTAATGGCGGTACCGGCACAACCGTGAAAGTTGGCTCTTCTTCAATAATGCCAGGGAGATAGTGAAATGAGAATGCAGCAATATCAGCATCGAAGTCTCCAACAACAAAAGGGCGTCGCTGCTGTATGGATGGGCTTGTTGCTCGTGCCTATTATGGGCGTCACTTTTTGGGCTGTTGAGGGCACCCGTTATGTGCAGGAGTCGAGCCGACTAAGGGATTCAGCGGAAGCTGCGGCAATGGCCGTAACGATTGAAGACCAACCGGGTGCAGCCCGTGCGCTGGCAACGAAGTATGTCGAAAACTATGTGAGAGACATCAAGTCAACCAACCTTTCTGCTCAACGTTTTTATCAAGCGGAAGACAAGGATACTGGTGCTCTTGAGTATATCCAATACACAGTGAACGCCAGAACAACGCATGACTCTTGGTTTGCAAGCAGCTTTATCCCATCGTTTGATAAGCAGCAGGAATTAGCTGGACGATCGCTGGCAAGAAAGTACCCTGCTTATCTTGGGGATAACAACATTGATATCGTTTTCGTCTCGGACTTTTCTGGCTCGATGAATGATAAGTGGGGCTCAAGTCGGAGCAAAAAAATTGACGATTTGAAAACCGCGATCGATCAGATATCAAACAAGATTCTTTGTAAAAAAATCCGTCAAGACTTCGTCGACGGAGAGTGGAAAGACGTTTGTGATGAGCCTGGAGAAGACACCACCGGGGACAAACTGCTTAACCGAGTTGGCTTTGTGCCGTTTAACGTTCGCACCAGAGAAATTGTGGCAGGCAATAGAGCCAATGCGACAAGCCAACTAAGTTACAAGAACGGGTACAAGGCTTATTTGTCACCTTATAGTTACAACGATGTCGATTGGAACTACTGGCGCACGTATTCGGCAAGCGAAGTGTACAATTGTGCTTATCGGCAGGCGTACTGCCAAAGTCCTCGGGCAGAAAATCACAATTATGCCAAACGTATTCGTGATGTTCTCGAAGCAGATCGCTACGCCGTAGCTGATGTCTACAACTATGTTGATTTACCGACTTCGGTATCGACCATGTTTACTGATAAATCAGGATTAAAGCCTAATTTCTATGGTGTGAGCGGCACCCGACTGTTTAATGCTCATGGTTCTTCATATTCATCGCAATTTTATAACATCCCATTGTCGAACAAACTTTCAGATTTGGACTCGATTAAGTCGATGTGGGCAGACGGTGGTACTGCAGCGTTTCAAGGCATATTAAGAGGATCTCAGGTTCTTCATGATGGAGACCCAAACAGTACCGATGAAGAAGAGCAGCAAGCTTACAACAAGAAAATCAAGATGTTGCTGATTTTGAGTGACGGGCAGGAAAGCCCTAACAACGGCATTCTGAAGGGGCTAGTAGACAACGGTATGTGTGATAAAGCCAGAGCAGAGATTCCGGGCTTATACATCGGTGTTATTGGTATCGATTTCCGTGCATCTCAACAAAGTGGTTTTCAAGACTGTGTTGTTAATCCAAGTGAAGACATCATTGATGTATCTAACTTAGATGAATTGATTGAAAAGATAGAAGAACTCATCCGCAAAGGCTCAAAAACAAGCGGAATAACTAAGTTGTACTAGAGGAAAATATGAAAAAGTTAGTCATTGGTGCATTCGCTATCTCGACGTTGCCGTTTAGCCTGATAGTTAAGGCAGAAGAGGGGATTAGCGTTTATTGCGACAATACCTTCAGCGAGTACCAACATAGTATCAAAGTGGATGACGTTGTCGGAATTGCTCAACATCGACAGGGCTTTTTGCAAATAGAGCAGAAGTCTAACAATGGTGAGCTCAAACAAGCATTGGCAGGTAAATCAAAGTTAGGGTTGGATCAAACAGGCTGTACGACATGGATTAGCAATCAAAATAACAATCATCAAGGTGATGGCTTGGTTGCGCGTCTGCATTTTGGTTTTGATAAATCCAACTTAACACCAATGGGCAGCAAAGCTCTGAATCAACTCGCAGGTTCGCTTAAAAATAGCGATAGTGCTATTGCGGTAGATGGTCATACCGACAGCAAGGGTTCTGAAGGCTATAACCAATCGTTAGGCTTGCAACGTGCGTTGACAACGTCTAACGGTTTGATTGCGCAAGGCGTGGATAAAAGCCGTATTGTCGTTCGTTCATTTGGTGAAACTCAGCCGATTGCGTCGAATTCAACCGCTGAGGGGCGAGCACAAAACAGACGCTCAGAAATATGGGCTTCTAAGAATGATCAGGCAAAACCAGATCAAATAAAACCAGACGAAGTAAAGCCAACGGAATAGGTTTTAATCGTATAGCGTTCACCTTGCCTAAAACGCAAGGTGAAGCATTAACAACAATGGTGTCGTGGTGGGTCAATTTGGAGTGGCAGTGGGTAAATCTAAAACAATAATAGCCATTATGGTGGGGGTAGCGTGGAGTGGTATGACCGCTGCCTCAGAGCTCATTAACTTTAACGAGCAAGATACATTAAATAGCATTAATACTGCTTACGACCAGCAGTACAGTGCGCTGAGAATTGATGAAAACATCTCGCACTACAATAAATTGAATGCTGAAATAGAGTCCACCAAGATCAAATTGGCGACCAATGTCGAGATGATCAAATCTGACTCTAATCGCTTGAAAGACAAGTTGGTTGATGGTGTATATGACGAATCCTTAATTCTGACTTTGCGCAATATGTCTGCCAAAGTGAATTCAATGAAAAAGGAAATTGAAACCGCAGGGAAGTTGTTGGTCGAAACTAAGCAGCAATTGTCACAAGACCAACAAGAGGCAAGTCAAATCGAGCGAGTGAAGAACGACGCACTCCTTGCTCTGTACGAAAAGATAAAAGCGCGTCATTTGAATGAATCAAAACGTGTGATAAACGATACTTATTCTGGTCAATTGCAGTGTAACGTTGCGGAAAGTTTATCAACGTGCGTAAACCGAAATCTCCCTTCTATCAAGAACGCTTTTGTATTAAGCAAAGGTGGTTTATCTCGAATCAAACTCACGAGCTTTAAAGTCGTGGATGCAAACCAAAAATTAAACGGCGACCTTTCTTTCACTGCGGACGCAAGCTACAAGCACAATTACAGTGCGAATACAGAGGTTGAACTGAGACAAGCACTTGATCTTGATAACGTGCGCTTTGTGTTCCGTTCAAACTCACCACAAACGGTTTTCTACATCAATGACCAGGAAGTCGGCTCTGGCGAGCGAGTGGATGTAACGGGCAACTATGTGGGTATTTATAGTGTGCGAGCCGTGAACAATCATAAAACCCAGTCGCTAAAGCTAAATCTTAAAAATGGTGGCGACTACTTCTTCCCGTTTGCGAGCAAAGCCAGTGCTCCGAAGGCGGTTCCTACACGTTTAGCGGTAGAAGACAAGACTGATGCGAACAGTGAAAAGGCTCAACCTAAAGATACAGTAAGATTCTCTGAGAGTTTGTTACCACCTAAAGTCGTCGCTGAGCTGGAGTCTGCAGAAGAGCCCGATCTTCAGCGTTACACCAATAAGGTACTGTACAAAGATGAAGCCTTTACTTATCTATTGCCAAGATTCAGAGGTAACAAAAAGTCTCATGACATCTTCTTAAGTCAGGCTGACGCACAGAAATATTGTGAGCGTCTATCGTCTCGTTTGCCAAACAAAGCCGCTTATGAATACTTGCGCCTCTACACCTATCTATCTCCGGGAGATTACTGGACGAAAGATGGCAAAGTGTATTCATCGGAGAAGCATGAAGAATTGGATCAAGCATTTGATACAAATAAGTTCATTTGTATGGTGAACATGAACTAAGACATCGTTCCCCCTTTAAATCTTATTAGTATACCCAAGTGACTTCAAGATGCAGGATTCAGAGCGTTGTCATTGATTCGAGAGCAAGGAAAACAACGCGGTGTAATAGCTAGCTCTTTCCAAGTTGTTTGACGCAGCAATCGGGTCAATGACACGCTCCCAAAGGGCGAGCTGC
>NZ_JAPPTO010000043.1:0-14614 GCF_027587135.1 Vibrio sp. MM46 | reverse complement strand
GCGATTCGAAACGCATTGGGGTTTTAGTGCCCAAATAGGCACGGATTTATCAGAGTTTATTTTAGGTTAGGGTGGATCTGCGTCTCTCACACCTTAACTGCGCGTTAGTACGGGTTTGACATCAAAGGTCATAAGTTTTGGTGTTTATCTGTTTTGGCGATCGTCTTTACACCTTTCAGTTGGTGCCTTTCACGTTCTTTCCGGTGGCACTATATGCGGAGTGTCTGTTTTGATTTCACTGTTTACGGCTTCTAACTCTTAGCTTATTTCTTTGGTGCTTCTTCATTTTCGTGGTGGCTTTTGAGAGAACCTTGATCACTTTTGTTGTGGCTGTTGAAGTACGAGGAAAGAATCCTTTTCTAATTTGAAACTAGTGAAAGTAGGGCAGTTCAGTGCGTTTTTCTTCTAGCCAACTTTCGTCTTTCAATCGGGGTAAAGTTTTGTAGCTGCCCGTCTCACTTCAGTGTTCAAAGCCTTTCATATTATGCCAGTTTTCAATATCTTGGAGCGCATAAATAGAAGTAGCGTATGTACTAACAAATTGCTTAAGAGTGATTCGTAACGCGTGGCATTTTTACTTTGCGGTGGCTTATGTGATTAGGGCGCTGTGCGGTAGCTTTTGTATTGCGTTACTCACACCTTAGCAAGGCGTTAGTTGAAAAGGAGCTTCAGTGGACAAACATTTATACCAGAAACAATACGACTTTGAACTAGAGCAACGCAACAGCCTTGCTTCGGGTACAAATATACCAATAGTTGCTTTGACTATTATTGGTGGTGCGTTATCCACAATGGTTACAGGTTTTGAATATAAAGCCGATGTTTTGACATATAGTTTTCTCGGGCTTGTCGCTCTGTCTATAGTATCTGTTCTGATCTCACTCTATAAAACAGTAAGATCATTTTTAGGTTATTCCTATCATAAAATTCCACCTGCACAAGGAATGAAGCAACATTATGAAAATCTAGTTCTTTGGCATAAGGAACAAGGGCTAGATGACGATGCATCTGTACGGAGTGCAAAGATAGATTTTGATGAGTATTTTTATGACCGTTTATCTGAAGCAGCAGAAAACAACGGAAGCAATAATATAAAAAGGGGCAACTACTTACATGATGCAACAGCTTTCGTAGTTGTAGCATTTGTGTTTATGGCTCTTTCATCTCCTATTTTTGTGTACAAAAATATAACTAAAGATACTAAGCCTACTAAAGTTCAATTACTCAACGAATTTCCACTACAAAAGGTAAACATTCAAATGACTACAAATAACCAAGATAGCAGCAATCCATCAGGATCATCCTCTGATGCTCCTGAACCTACGGCAGCCCCAATCTCTGCAAAACCTACAGGTCCTCAAAATACTGTTTTCAAAGGCAACAGTGATGACAGTGGTAAAGTAACAGCGGATCAGCCGAAGACACGTAAAGAGTAAAGCGTAGCAACTAACAAGCTGTTTAAGAGTGATTCGCAACGCATGGCATTTTCGCTATGCGTTGCGTTTAGTGTTTCTGGTGGTATGCAGGAGCTTCGGTATTGCGTTGCTCACACCTTAACAGGGCGTTAGGTGTCATGGAGAAACATGTGGAAATAAAAGGTATTGGGACTCTAATAAAGCGCGAGGGCTATTGGGAAATTGAGCCCATCAATTTAAACGGTGTAACTATTTATATAGAGAAAGAACATGTCATCGACGAGGATGTAGAAGCTATTAAGCGAATATCTGCCTCATGGTTGGAAACAATTAAAGAATGTTACGGCTATATCGAACAAAACCGAGAAAGCTATGGGATGGAAGCAAAAACGTTTTCTAATCCAAATGTGTTTTTAAATTCAACGCTTGAATGGGCTGTTTATTTTGATACCGAAAGTGAGTTGGAAGCGGTTGTTGGGGTAGAGTTTTTGGGCAACAAGCCAAATCAATTAGTCATTGGGGACTGAACACCTAACAAACTGTTCAAGAGTGATTCGCAACGCTTGACATTTTTGCTATGCGTTGCGTTTAGTGTTTATGGTGGTATGCGGCGGCATCGGTATTGCGTTGCTCACACCTTAACAGGGCGTTATTTCCGCAACGGATCTCTCAGGCTGAATGTACGTGGTTGTAGCCTAAGAGTGAAAGTGGCGGGGTAATAGGGTGGAAAAGCGGCGAAAAGGGCGAATATTGGTCATTTCCATGCTAGCGCTTAAAGCGCTTTAAGCGCACCTTAATATGGCGCAGCAATTAAAGAGTGACGCTAAAGCGATTTAAGGTAGTGAGCTGCCAAATACTTCGGCTTCGATTTTTGCCTGCATACCGAAAATTTCTCGTCATATCAAAAGATTAGGCGTAAACATAGCCGACTTTAGTTGCGGAATAACAAGACGTTCAAGGCGATTCGAAACGCATTGGGGTTTTAGTGCCCAAATAGGCACGGATTTATCAGAGTTTATTTTAGGTTAGGGTGGATCTGCGTCTCTCACACCTTAACTGCGCGTTAGTTTGCTAAAGGCTAGCAATTAACTAGCCTAAGCTTGTTCTCACATCGGCAATGGTGATGAAGAGTTTATTTTCAGCTTCTTCAAATTCTTGAAAACCATAGCGTTCATAGAAGTGTTTCGCGCCGTCTTTGGCATCAACGATAACAACTGGAAATGCAACGCTATCGCTTGCAGCTAACAGCTTTCTGAGCGCGTCAATAAGCAGCCACTCACCAAAGCCTTTCCCTTTGTATCGGTCATCGACAGCAAGGCGGGCAATCAGACCACCAGAGGTGGATGATTGGTGTTTTTTTTGTAACTTATCGGGTAATGCCTTTAAGTCAATTGGTGTCATTGTTAGCATGTAAAAGCCGATGACATGTGAGTTGTCGTTATCATCTTCCAAAACAAACGTTCTGGTGTTGTCTTTTTTTGCTTGCTGACTCGCCATTACTTTTAAGTAATTATTGAGAGCTTCGATACCACAGTTGAATCGGTTTCTATCGTGTTTAGCTTTATCTAGAAGTACCGTATTCATCATTGAGTTTTGCTCTCGTATCGATCAGCAGCAGCTTTTAGTTTTGAGTTCTGTGTAGCAGGGCGGTCTAAAGCTTCCATCAGCAACATAGCATCAGCTTGGCTCAATTTTAAAGCCTGTTCGCGTTCGATGACTTGTTTGGCTTTTTCGATTGCAGCGCTTAGAACAAACGAGTTGATGCTAGACATGCCGGCGATCGCGGCAGCCTTAGTAAGTAAGTCTTGTGTATCGACATCAACCCTAGCGGTGATGCGAGGCAAAGTAGTAGCCATAATGTTATCTCCTGTTGTGTCAAAGTGTCACATAGACATTATGGTCTTAAAGTGTGCAATAAGCAATCTTTGTGTCACTTTGGCACGCAAACTAACAAACAATTTAAGAGTGATTCAGCACGCTTGGCATTTTTACTATGCGTTGCGTTTAGTGTTTAAGGTGGTATGCGCCACTTCAGTATTGCGTTGCTCACACCTTAACAGGGCGTATGTACTTGGAGAAAAGTATGGATTTTCTCGTAGGTGTAGACCTTCAGGATTCATTTGTCTTGGGTTGGCACTACAATGATCAAACTCTTGAAATTGAACTAGAGTTTAGTATCTGGCCTGAGTCTAAATATTATGAAGCTCCAAAAATAGGTGAGCATACTTGCTATCGTTTGGGGTCTCTTCTTTTTGAGGGTGTCTTGAGTATTAATGGGCTCTTGAATCAAAATGATATACAGCCGATCATAGACCTTGACGGTTCAAAAGACTACGGAAGCATCGACTACTTTGAAAAGAACCAATCATATTTCAAGGTTGCAGGTGGCTTTGGGAACATAGAATTTGAAAGCTCAGGTGTTCATTTTAAACTACGTACATAACAAGACGTTCAAGGCGATTCGAAACGCATTGGGGTTTTAGTGCCCAAATAGGCACGGATTTATCAGAGTTTATTTGGTTCTGTTGCATGGATGGGAACTAAATGCCCATATAATGCTCGAATTACGGTTTTTAACATTAATTCGAGCATTGCATGGACTTCTCAGGCTACCAATATTCATCTGACATCATTCTTCTGGCGGTTCGTTACTACGTCTCATATAAGCTTAGCTATCGCGACATTGAAGAAATTTTGGCTGAACGAGGTTGTTTTGTAACGAGGTTTTGGCATAAGACTACGAAGATTAGCTGATTTAGCCGATCAGATCGTAACTTTCTGATTTAGTTCCATCGAGTTACGCAACAAAGCCTCATATTTATCTTGCTGATGATAACTATTCGCATAATAATCATAAGGTCACGTTTTAATGACATTTTTTAAGTGAGATTAATAAAGAAAATGAAAAAATACTTAAGCTTGTTAATGGTAATAACATTATCAATCGCATTATCGGGCTGTAATGGTTCTTCTGATTCTTCATCAGAGTTAGCAGAAAGTTACGATGGTGTTTATAAAGATAAAAACGGGGAGTCGCTTTTTTATAACTCGAATGAAGATGCGATCTATTTATATAGACCACCACAACAATACAAGGATGGTTATATTAGCAGCTCAAATCGTAGCATTGTGGTCGACAACAGTTTAATTGGTCCTTATATAGATACGAACCATTTCGTGAAATCGGAACTTGGCGACTACTATCATTACCAAAACTCCACCGTTCAGCTTCATTTTTCAAAGGGTAATGTGTCCGCACTAGTCAAAGATGAGGGTGACAGAACACTTGTTGACACCACGTACACCAAACTGCCAACACTCGCTGATTTTGATCTGATGTATCAAAGCTATGCGGATTGGGAGCGTATGACACTCATCTTCTCTAATGATGATCGTATGTTTGCTCAATTGGACTTTATGCTGACGTGCCAATTAAATGCTGATGTAAAGAAGGTGTCGAATTTTTATCGTGTCTCTAATGGTACAATAACCTGCAATGATCCAAACGATCCACGTATCGACTCAAATATGCACGGCGTTATCTATAAGGTGGCGGAAGACAGCCGAGCTATCGTCATTGTACAAGGAAAACGTTGGACATATCGTACAACTTTCCAAACCGTTTATTAATCGAAAAGGTACATCAGCCCCTTTTCATGTTCAAGGTAAGGAATTTCAATGATTCCTTATCTGAACAATTGCGGCTTAACTCATGTAAAAATAAATGTGTGGCTGACCAAACTCCTACACTACAATTTAAAATCGAATGTTAATTGAACACTTTCACACTGTTTTCGCTATTTGAAATACACTCATTCTACGAAAGACCTAAATTGACCTGATTTGGGATTGAACCAGGGCGTGATGGACCAGCTCCGACAACGCCTCTCCGCCCCTAAAACGAAGAAATATTAAGCGGTTACCACAAAGAATGCACTCAAAGGGGCAACCTTCACATACCCTTTCAGCATGGTGGCGTGACTATGCATTTCTGGTGAGTCTTTAGGGGCGATGCCCAAGGCATCGTAGACCTTAGGGAGCATCTCACCACGACGTCGGTTCGATAGAAAACCGAAGTATCGAATCATTTTGAAGTGCTTATCAGGGATATGCTCAATCATGCGATCTTTCAGAGCTTCTGGACTCAAAACACGGGATTCCGTCCGACCATTCCTACGGTTAAGATAATCAAACGTCACCAAGCCTCCTTGGAAATCATGTCGTAACCTAGACGCTGATATGGGCGGGCGCTTTAGGTATCGCCCGAGGTAAGTCATGGTGGGCGTCACGTTGGCCGTTTTCTTTGCAAAGTGCAGCTTCCATCGACGGCAATATTGGCTGGTTAAAAATCGGGACCAATCTTGCTCATTGCGAATGAAAGGGAAGCCCTCTCCACTCAAATCTAACTCTGAGTAATGGGAGTCGAGAAGTTGAGTGATGGTGGCACGCCAACACTTCTCAGTGGTCTTAGCTTTAAAGAAAATGGGCTTCCATAGACTTGTCTGTCCTCTTATATAAGCCACCACGTGTGATAGACAAATGGAAGTGCACATTCCAATTCAGCTTTCTACTGTAGGTGTGAAGAGCACAGAACACTCCAATATCGATATCCAGTTGCTTTACCCATCCTAAGAAGATTTTGGCTGCACAGCTAAAGAGATGATTGAGAAGAAAACGATTATCCCGAAAGATAGGTCACAACGTGTGTGGAAGTGTCAACGTAACGTGTTGATACTCATACTCAAGAAAGACATGTTGTTGCTTTCGTATCCACTGTTCTGTCGCTTTAATGCCACAACTGCTGCAAAAGCGAGATTTACACATCTGGTGAATGTATTTGTGATGAATGCAGTCAGCATGACTGCATTCATACTCTTTAGAACCAAAGCGGCGGTACTGCAAGCGAGCATCTTGGTGACGATTAATGACGACGGCTCGGAGGGTTTCCCGATTTTTATCGAGATAGCTCAGCCAAGTATCGTTGGCATTGAAGAGTTGTTTAATGGGCTTATTCGGAAACATGACCTATACATGTTTCAAACCGATGTCGCTTGTTTTATCAAAGCTAGGGATGGTAGGTTCGATGTATTACAGTGGCATGAACTTCCAAGTTTAACCTTAGACCCCTTTACTAAGCTCGTTAGTAAAGGGGAACTCTAATATAGCAATGCAAGAGAAGCTGTCGCGAATGCAACTTGTTTATCAGGCGAAGAAATAAATTCAACAATTGAAAAAAGAGCACTAAGTCGTAAAGACTATGAAATCAGCGTTTATTGTAACGCATTCAGCAAGTACCCTGAACATGTACGTGATGCTATTCTTGAGCGAGATAAATGCCATGAAGAATATTATGCGCATATGGGAAATCATGCCATACAAACTGTTTAAGAGTGATTCGCAACGCGTGGCATTTTTACTATGCGTTGCTCACCTTAAAAGGCTCGTTAGTTGCCTTATTAATACAGCATGTTCAATTTAATGTACAAGTAGAATAATGGACGCTATACTTGTTCCATTAACTGTACATGTAGAGGTTCTTATGAGAATTGTATCTTTTACTGAAGCTAGAAACGGCCTTAAAGCTGTTTTAGACGGTGTAGTTAATGACGCAGACACAACAGTCATTACACGTCGTGACTCTGAGGATGCTGTGGTTATGTCTTTAGATTACTACAATAGCCTTATGGAGACAGTTCACTTACTACGCTCTCCTCAAAACGTTGAACACTTAAACCGTTCTATAGCACAGTACCGTGCAGGTAAAACAACAGCACAAGAGTTAATTGATGAGTAGTAGTCAACGTTTATTGTCGTGGACTAATGACGCTTGGGGCGACTATCTGTATTGGCAAACTCAAGACAAGAAAACACTCAAACGCATCAACAAACTCATCAATGATACCAAGCGCTCCCCATTTGAGGGCATCGGTAAACCAGAGCAGTTAAAAGAGAACTTGTCTGGTTTTTGGTCTCGTCGTATTGATGACACTAACAGACTTGTTTATGCAGTTGATGATCAAGCGATAACGATAATTTCGTGTCGCTACCACTACTAAATCAGGCTCAGGGATCTGGCATCCAACAAACGACGTTTAAGACGTCAACTTTCTTGTTAAAGGCTTGGTCTATTACCAAGCCTTTTCGTTAGAGGAAACTCATTTAACATATCACCCATAATCACTACTCACACACACCCAAAATGTAAACTACGTTTGGTGTAGAAACATAAGGATGCCTTGTTGTTTATGTATTACATGTGTAATACAGCCAGTTCATTTTATTAGTTATATCTATTAATTCTTCGTCATCAATATTGTCACGATACAAAGCTAGCGCTCGGAACAGCTTTGCAGCAGATACGTTTCGCTCTGACAGATCTTGTAAATCATTTACCCACTCAGCGATCGATTTTTGTCTTTAAGAGACATTCTCAAAGTCAAAAGAGGTACTTGGTAAGAAGTCGTAACCTTCTTCTTAACTGTAGTTATAGCTTGCGATTTTTCATATCTCTTATCGGTACTAGATGCAATAGTGATAGCACCACGAGCTTTCAACTTAGCCATATGTATCACCTATCCAACAATCATCGCAGCTAGTTTACGGTAGTCATTATTAACCAAAGAACCAGCTTTGTAGAAACGAACCGGAGCTCTAACTGCGTTGGTCTGACTAACATGTTCAGAGCGGCGTATTACTGCAGACAATACTTTCTCTTTAGCTACTTCCAATTCTTCTTCTATGAACTCATGATAACCGTATTTCTAACGTCAACTTCATTTCTCAGAATAAGATACGTTCACGATTAATCTTTGTTAGAGACGTTTCAATAATACGAGACAACTGAAAATCAGCAGGAACAACATCGAGGTTCTGAATAGGTTCGCCATCAATTAAAGCAGGTCGAATCAAATCAGCGATCTAGACGATTTTTGGCTTATCGAACATAGCAGCAATAGTTTCTTCGAATTGAAAGTGTCGCTCTCCTGTAAGAGTTTTAGTGCAGTTGCCTTGAGGGTCGAGATCAACAACAAGAACTTTTCTTTTTCGCGCCAGCTCTGCACCTAAGTTTACAAGATTAGTCGTTTTCCTTCCCCCACATTTTTGATTTGCTGCACTAATAACTTTGGTTTTCATAGCAGGTCATTACTGTATTACATGTGTAATACATACAATACAGAACAACTAAAAACATCAATGCATTACATGTGTAACACACATAAAATCCAATATTTCATTTCAAAGAGAAGTTGTTATTGTGGACATAAACGGGATTTGAGGTTCGACATCACATAATTGTTCGTAATTAACCCTTGAATATATTGATATTGCTCCCATTTCATATGAGAAAGGAAAAGTCTTTAATGGTTAGAGACTTATGAACCGGAGAAGCTACGATGGCTTTAATTGTTGGACCCAAGGAAAAAGTAGGAAGAGATGGCGGCTCATTTCAGGAAGTCGAACTATACGCGGGTACAGAAACTGTAAAATATCGTTATAAAAAATATTGTACCATTAGAGATAATGAATACGCACCACCTACAAGTACATCTGGAAGAAAGTGGGAACAAATATTTAGAACTCCTGATAGCGAATAAAGCTCAAGCCACTCCCATGAGTGGCTTTTTATTCGCATTATGCAAATTATGTGTACGGGCTAGCGCATCAAAGCGATTCTCCCTCCGCAAGTACCGACAATCAGCAATTCGCACCACCCACTCTTTGAGCACACACCAAAAATGTAAACTACGTTTGGTGTAGACACATAAGGATGCTTTATTTCTTATGTATTACATGTGTAATACAGCTAGTTCATTTTATTAATTATCTTTATTAATTCTTCGTCATCAATATTGTCACGATACAAAGCTAGTGCTCGGAACAGCTTTGCAGCAGATACGTTTCGCTCTGACAGATCTTGTAAATCATTTACCCACTCAGCGATCGATTTTTTGTCTTTAAGAGACATTCTTAAAGTCAAAGGAGATACTTGATAAGAAGTCGTAACCTTCTTCTTAACTGTAGTTATAGCTTGCGATTTGTCATCTCTCTTATCGGCACTAGATGCAATAGTGATAGCACCACGAGCTTTCAACTTAGCCATATGTATCACCTATCTAACAATCATCGCAGCTAGTTTACGGTAGTCATTATTAACCAAAGAACCAGCCTTGTAGAAACGAACCGGAGCACTAACTGCGTTGGCCTGGCTAACATGTTCAGAGCGGCGTATTGCTACAGACAATACTTTCTCTTTAGCTACTTCCAACTCTTCTTCTATGAACTCATTGATAACCGTATTTCTCACGTCAACTTCATTTCTCAGGATAAGATAGTTCGCGTCATCGTCTTTGATTTCTGATACAGCTTCTAGAAGTGGACTGATTCCATCCAATGAAAATGCTCCTGAATCGACAGGGATTAAAATAAGATCAGATGCCTGAATCGCATTAAGAGTAGTTAATGAAAGATTCGGAGGAGTATCAAGAAGAATGAAGTCATACCTTTCGCCAAGCCTAGCCAATTGCTTATCCAAGATACGTTCACGATTAATCTTTGTTAGAGACGTTTCAATAATACGAGACAACTGAAAATCAGCAGGAACAACGTCGAGGTTCTGAATAGGTTCGCCATCAACTAAAGCAGGTCGAATCAAATCAGCGATCGAGACGACTTTTGGCTTATCGAACATAGCAGCAATAGTTTCTTCGAATTGAAAGTGTCGCTCTCCTGTAAGAGTTTTAGTGCAGTTGCCTTGAGGGTCGAGATCGACAACAAGAACTTTTCTTTTTCGCGCCAGCTCTGCACCTAAGTTTACAAGAGTAGTCGTTTTCCCAACTCCGCCTTTTTGGTTTGCTGCACTAATAACTTTAGTTTTCATAATGAACCTTCCGATGTATTACATGTGTAATACATAAAATATCGAACAATTGGGCAAACGTCAATGTATTACATGTGTAATACACATATAATAAATATTTCAGACCCCTTTAATGACGACTGATCATCGACATCGTCATAATCCATTACCGTGTATGCCTTCCACCCTTGGCAAACCTCATATTCATTTGCCGGAGAGTCAATAAACAAGCCGTACTTTGTTTGATTTCCTCAATCAGGACTGTTTAGTGCCTTTATCCAACCGCTACACTTTGTGTATTACACATGCAATACACAAAGTGTAGCGGTTGAGAAAGCATCAATCTTTTTTTAGGTAAAAAAGCACGAATTAACTAGCAAACTTGTTCAATATGACAGGTGCAGTAACTATTTAAAGTTAATATCGTTTTCTCCTTAAAATTCTTAAAGGAAAAACCATGAGCGCAACAACGTATCTAACTATTGAAATTACCAGATTGCGACAACAAGTGAGCAAATAGAGCGTTCAGCTCCAGTGGAAAAGCATTACGGCACGAAAAAGAAAGATCTAGGATTTGAACGAGAAGAGAGTGGTTACATTATGGGTTTGTTTCGATAACCCCATCTAAAGTTAGATGGGGAATTCTCTTTACCAGCAGTTATGTTGCGGAGCTAGGGGGCACTCTGTTACTGTTACTACACCACCATCGGTTGGAGGGATTGATAATCTATATCTCCATAAATAATTATTAATAATCTGCCATCGGTCATGACTTGGAATGCGAAGAGATTTGAAATTAGCATTAGCTCTATTTAATGGTATCTCATTTCCAGACTCATCAACTACCTGTAATATTTTTATAATAACGAAGTCATATGTATTTGTTACTTGTTTTACTTCAAAGGTAGTACTCCCCCCTCCAGCAAACTTTAGTGTAAAAGTTTGCTGGTAAGGACCGTTTATTAATCCGAATGTGTAAGCGAGAGTTTGGACTGCACTATTAAATTGGGAAATTTGACCTTGTAAAGAATTGTTGAGAAAGTTTTGAAGATCTACAACACAGTAGCTACAACCAACGAATTCCCAAGGATCTTTTATTACGTCTTTTGGAATGACAAGATCAGATGACATTAAGTTCATTTCTTCTTTACTTTGTATCACATCATCTAATTTTTCCTTTAGTTCTTCACTAGGGCTTATTCTATTTTTTTCGATGTAGAATGTACCATTAGAGTTCTTTTTAGATACTAGATAAGATGATGACTTTAAATTCACTAAATCTACAATATGAACTTTCTTTCTAATATTTTTCTTCGAATCTGATTCTGATATATTTTTTAATCCCCAAGAGTCTGCGGCAGAAGATATATCCGCGGATGAGCATTTATTACAAGAAATATATTCATCTGCTTTTGCTACTTCACCAAAAGAATAACTTATAAACAATATGCTAATTATAGAAAATAATTTTTTCATATGGAACCTCAGCGGCTAATTTGTCAAGTTGATATTACTCCCAATAGTTTTCATACGCAACGGCTTTTATAAAACTACTTGCATTTTGGTAAATGGAGCCAAAACCGGGTAGGAAGTGTGGTCGTAAAAGTTGAAGATCTTTGGAATTTGAGAGTCAATGGAACAATTTTGGAGTCTCTCAACTCAAAGGATATTCGTATACGTTAAGGATCGATGATGTCAGTTTAAGGTCGTAGATGACGGAAAGTAAGCACATACCTTGACATCTAACTAGGGTTTTGTGCCTATTTCAGCGATAAGTCCAGACTTGGCTCTCAGACTATACCCTGTAAGGTCTAGCGAAATTATGAATATAACAGGAGTGTTTTTTGTACAAACCCCGTTACAGATAGAAATTGATGTAAGCAGATACAGTGGTAAGACCCAAAGGGTAAACGTTTCTCTACCAGAGTCGTTACTAGCGGTAATCGTTCGTAGAGTAGAGAATAGCGATCTCTATCGAGACAGAAGCCATTTCTTAGCCATAGCAGCAAGAAATGAACTTTGATAATAATTTAACTCATAATTATTCTAGACATATGGCGAAGTGTTAATGACATTTCGCCATTTTTTATTTACACCTAGTGACACTGTAACCAAATTTTATATAAGTCGTAGCTCGACGAATAGTAGAAAGCGCTCGCGCAGCAAGTAAGGGGTTCATCAGGGAAGTCAAACTCCGTTGTTGTTCCTGTTGTTATATCATGTTTGATAACATCATGACTTCCCTTTGCTCAAGAGCTGCACAGATCAAATAAGATCCACTGCTCTGTCACTTTTTTATCCTATGAGTCGCTGTGCGACGAATACCAGAACGCGCGAGCGTAGCGAGTAAGACGCTCTCTAACCACTCCAGATGAAACCTAATGATCTGATGAAGGTAACGGCACAGAAATTGCCCTTCGCCTTGCTAGAATGCGCGAGCGAAGCGAGTAAGACTATGCGATGAAGTTAATGCGATCGCAGTGTTTATCGCTTTGCCTGGTAGGTGCGTTTCTGCCCCTAAAAATCTGCCTCCGTCTATTTTTTTAGCTTTGTACGTAATAGTGATTTTTAGGGGAGGTATCTTATGCACAGCGAAGCGTGCGACTTATTAAGTGAATATATTTATATATTCCTAATATAAGTGATTAATACGTTAGTAATTAATCCTTAAAGAATCCCGGCTTAATCTACATTCCTAATCCTAAGGTCTAAATTAGAAACCTATCGACAAAGTTATCCACAACACCCAAATATCGATGAAAACCATCGGTATCTGAGCACAAAAATAGGGGAAGTACACAACCACCATCATCGACATGAGCAAAAATGTGGAGAAGAGATGAAGAAAAACTGACTGATGCTGGCGTGATGCCAACACAAAAAGCCGCATTCAAGCAGCTAATTCAAAAGGAAGGGGAGGTTAATGCCAGGAGGTCGCCAGCTCAGGCAACACATCATCTCCATAAGGGTTTGGATCTGGCGGGCGTCCTTGTGGATAGCGTAATTGGTTTAAGCGCCACAAATGGTCTTTGCGTTTCTTAGTCCAGAATCCGTCTGAGAATGGACTGTACGTGGCAAAGATATTAGAAAGCTTCTTATTTGCCATCGCTTCTTTTGCGTATGCCAATGATTCTTTCATCTTCTCTTGGAAATGAATACCAAACAATTCGATAAACTGATGGGTAAACCATTTATAGGCGGCTTGAGATTTAATCGAAGGAATTGCCTCAATCTCTTTTTCACTTGCGCCTTGCTCACGCAGCTCTTCTCGAAGCACGGCAGCTTCTGGCTGCGCCAAATAGCAAGCCTCAACTTCTAAAAAGCCCGCTAGCTTGAGCATTTTTACCACGTCATTGTATTTGGTTCTTGAAATCGGTTGACGCCAAACCTGAGAGTGCAGACCTCGAAGTTCATAGTGAGTGATCCCACGTAGTAGTTCGTTACCATGCTCATCAAACACCGGTTGCTCGTTCTTGCTCTTATCTGCATAGCGCCCAATACGATAACCATCGATGTTCATCGCACAAAACATGGTCGTCACGGTCTGCACGATCGCGACACGTTGCTTAGCTTGAAGGGTTTTTTGACCACTTTTGCATTGATGTAATCCCATCAAACGCCCCTGGTGGCATCGACGTGGATCATCGATGAAATCACAAAACGCCAGCAAGATACGCATCTGAAAGTAGGTGAACCACTTCATCGGCTTACCGTTCTTCTTACATTGAGGTAAACCATACTCTTCCAAGTATGCCAGGATCACTTCTAATGAATCGCGCTCATGAACTTTAAGGCGCATCTCATCTTGACCTTCACGCTGGTATTTTTCATACGCAGCAAAATACTTGTCTGGAATTTTTCCAAAGCACAGCACACGAATGTGTAAACGGCACAATCGAGATTCGAGTGATTCATGAAAGCGAAGATGGTGTGCAAATTCTGCACTGCGATCACGTGGGTTGCGGTTACTCAGCGGCATAACGCCCCCTTGCACCACACTGGCAATCAAGTTTTATTAGGGTAGGGGAGAGGTTAGCAATCCACATGAGACTCACCCTCTAAGCCATAACCGAGCAAGATCAGAGTGCGTTCATCTGATGTCCATGCGGTTATTACTGAGGTCTTGAGTCTGAGGGTCGCTTGCCATAGGCAAGACACAATCGGCTTATTCATGTTTTGATTCCGTAAGATTTTTAGGGTTGTTTGGTTTCTCACGCCAAACAATGAATGTTCAATCTACACAAGATCTGTAAAAAGATCAAATGCTTAAATTTCAGGCACAAAAAAGCCGTTCACTTACGGGAGAACGGCTACTTTGCGAATGCTATCTAGTTAGATTGAG
>NZ_JAPPTO010000042.1:0-23233 GCF_027587135.1 Vibrio sp. MM46 | reverse complement strand
TAACTTATTAAGTTAAGATTTTGGATAAAATACTAGCTCATTACCCTCGACCATCACACAATCCATTCCTGCGGCATGAGCGGCTTTTTTTCCTAACTCGGTATCTTCAAACACCACACACTCTTGTGCAGACAAACCAAGCTGTTCGGCTGCCATAAGAAACGTATCTGGGAAAGGTTTGTGATTTTCTACATCCGTTGCCGTAACGACAGCATTTAACTTCTTCAGAATGCCTGCTTTTGCTAACAGACGCAGTGCGCTATCACGTTGACTGCCTGTTCCAACAGCAATCTTCTTATTACCAAGATGTTGGTCCAAAACCGTATTCGTGCATGAAATAATTTCACCGTGTTGTTCCATTTCTGCAAACGTGTCCATTTTGAAACGAGAAACAACTTTTGGGTCGAGAGATAAACCGTGTTGACGATTCACTTCGCCAACAATTTTGAAGCTTGGCATGCCCCCTAAACTATGCAACCACTCTTGGTTAAAAGGGAACTCGAAACGGTCTGCTGTCGCTTGCCATGCAGCTAAGTGCGCTGGCATCGTATCAATCAAGGTGCCGTCCATATCGAAAATTAACCCTTTATAGGGGCTTAAATCTATTGTGTTCATGTCAATTCTTCTATTTGTACATCTCTGATGGTAATTTATCAGCCATCGTCACATTCCTTATTGGCATTTAGTAATCATGCTCAAAATTTCGAACTCCGTCACAATTCAAGATTGGGAAGTCCAATTATTGCCTATCCGGGCTCAAGGAAATGGTGGGCAGAACGTTAATAAGGTATCGTCCGCAATACATCTGCGCTTTGATGTACGTCATTCCACACTGCCGGAATTCTATAAAGAGCGACTCCTCGCCCTTTCGGATAGTAGGATTTCAAAAGAAGGGGTGATCATCATTAAAGCTCAGCAGTTTCGGACGCAAGAGCAGAACAAAGAAGACGCACTAAATCGATTACAAGCGTTGATACAATCTGCCAGCCGACAGGAAAAGAAGCGTATTAAAACGAAACCAACTCGCGCTTCACAACGTCGCAGACTTGATAGCAAAACCAAGCAAGCGACAAAAAAACAGCAACGCCAGAAAGTGCTGTACTAACAAACGTCAGAGCTAGCCATTGGAAGCCTCTTTGGGTTTCTTAACTTAGTCAATTCTTCAGGACAAACTATATGACTATTAGGCACAAGCTCTACTCCCTAGGAGTAATTGCCATTCTTGGCATTGTGACCCTATTGGGTACTTCGTCACACTTCGCTAACCAAAGCCAAGAGCTCAACCATGCAATCAAATTGGTTGGCGATCTCGAAATTCGTCTCCTTAACCTGCGCCGTAATGAAAAAGACTTCTTGTTACGCAGCAACATCAAATACCTCGATAAATTCAATGCTAACGTCGACAAATTTTTGGGTATCGAACAAGAATTGGCTGGCATTCTCAACCTTTATGAACTTCCTTCTAGTCATCAATTCAAGCAAGATTTACTGGCTTACCAAAAAGGATTTCAAAAATTAGTTGCTGCTTACGAACGCTATGGTCTCGATGCAAATAGTGGTCTATTAGCGAGCTTTGAACAGGCTTTATCTGAAGCCGAGCAAAATGCAAACCACCAACAAGTAATGGCACTGACTAAGTTCGCGCAACGAGTTAAAGCCGGACAAATGGACGAAGGTCTGTTGCAAGGTTTGTATGTTCCTTCATTAATCGAAAATGCGCGCCAACTTGCGACGCAGAGACAGACGATTGGAGTCGCGTACAACAAAGGTCTACTGGGTGACACTCGTGCCCTATCACACACAGTAGAAGAACAATTTAAGACCTTCTCATCTGCGTTGAGTAATGCAGCGACCGAACGTGATAGTCAAAACACCATGGTGAAACAAGTTATCACTGCGGTAGTATTTATTATTATCTTAGCTCTGATTTCGCAAATCTCACGCTCAATCAATGCACGCGTTAGTAGCCTGCTTGCGACCATAAAGAACATCAGTGAAAGTAATAACATGGGTTTACGTTCAGAGTTGGCAGGTAAAGATGAACTGGCGGACATCAGCCACCACTTAAACGATCTGTTGGATAAGCTTGAGCACCTGATTCATGGCACACAAGAGAAGTCAGCACAGCTATCAGCAAGTACTGACAACATGCATCGCGAACTAGAAGGTGTGATGGAACAGTTCCACACTCAGGCAGACCATACCTCATCAATGGCAACAGCAGTTCAGCAAATGGTCGCCACGATTGGTGAAATCTCTGAAAGTACTTCTGTGGCAGTAGAAGGCGTTCACCAAGCTGCAAACAATGCGGAGCAAGGTCGTACCGTTGTTGAAACCACAGTAACAAATGTCGGTCAATTAACTGGTATTCTCTCGAACAGCCAGCAATCAATTGGCTCTTTAAACGAACATGTAGCGAAAATTGGCGGTGCAGTAAACATCATCCAAGATATTGCAGAGCAAACTAACCTACTCGCGCTAAACGCAGCAATTGAAGCAGCACGTGCCGGCGAACAAGGTCGTGGCTTTGCCGTCGTGGCGGATGAAGTACGCGCACTCGCAAGTCGTACTCATCAATCGACAGAAGAGATCACTCGCGTGGTATCAGACATTCAGTCACAAATGTCGATGGTCGTATCTGATATCGACCAATGTAACGATCAGGGTCAGCAAACCCTGCAAGCATCGGAGAAGCTGGATTCAAGCCTTCAGCAAATCATTGCAGACATGCATGCAATTCAAGGCAACTCTGAACGCATCGCATCAGCCATTGAAGAGCAAGGCATCGTGATGAATCAGGTGAGCGACTCGATTACTGAATTGAACGTGATTTCAGAAAACAACATGCAATCTGCACAAGAGTGTCTGCATGAAGTCGACTCTGTCTCTGCTCAAGCCCATGACATGGACGAAGCGGTTGCGGAATTTAAAACTCGCAGCGCGTAGCCCAAGTTCACTTACTCAGTTTAAATGAGTACCGACAAAAAGCCCGAAGCACTCTCATGCTTCGGGCTTTTCTATTTAAAGTTACTTAGCGCTTATTCATCATCTAAAGGAACCAGTTTGGTATTACCACCGTGGATCTTCTCACGTTTTCTCTGTACCAGAGCGTAGAAGCCCGGAATCAGGAAAGTACCTGCTAGAAGCACACACAGCAGACCACCAATTAGGGAAATACCCAATGAGTTCTGACTCACATGACCCGCACCAGCGGCGAAGATCAATGGGAAAATACCCAAGATAAACGACCAAGACGTCATGTTAACAGCACGGAAACGAAGCTTACCCCCTTGTACTGCTGCACTGTCGATATCCACATCTTTTTCTTCACGCTCTTGCTTGGCGAATTCCACAATTAGGATTGCGTTCTTCGCCGCGAGCGCTATGAGCAGGACGAGACCTATCTGAGCGTACAAGTTAAGTGGCGTTCCGGTTAAGTTCAATGCGAGGAAGGAACCCAACGTTGCCACTGGCACCACTAGGATGATCGCTAAAGGAATACTCCAACTCTCGTACTGCGCCACCATGAACAAGTAGATAAAGATCAATGCCAATGCGAACGCGTAAATCGCTTGGTTACCTGCCAAGACTTCTTGATACGCCATACCCGTCCACTCGTAGGTGTAACCTTGTGGCAGAACTTCAGCCGCAACACGTTCCATTGCTGCAATCGCGTCACCACTTGAATAACCCGGAGCAGGTTGACCTTGGATGATGGCACTGCGGTACATGTTATAACGCCATGCAACATCCGGCTCAAACACCTGTTCGTAGCTCACTAATGTACTCAGTGGCACCATATCGCCGCTCGAAGAACGCACGTGGAAACGCTCAAGATCTTCCATACTGCTGCGGTGTTCACTGTCTGCTTGCATGGTCACACGGAAGTTCTTACCGAACATGGTGAAGTCGTTCACGTATAGCGAGCCAAGGTTACCTTGCAATGTTTGGAAGATTGACGACAGTGGAATACCTAACTGTTGTGCTTTCTCACGGTCAATATCGACATAGTAATGCGGTACATTTGCACGGAAGGTACTGAAGGTATATGCGATTTCTGGAGCTTGGTTAGCCGCCTGAATCATTTCACCCATTACCATCGACAAATCAGTACGGCTACGACCTAACGTGTCCTCAAGTACAAATTCAAAGCCTGAGGCTGCGCCCATACCCGGAACGGCAGGAGGTCCCATCGCAAATACTATCGCTTGCGGCAGTTCCATCGCAGCACGACCGTTGATGCGGTTTGCAATTGCGTTAGCAGCATGTTCACCGTCAAGTGAGTTACGCGTATCCCAATCATGCAGTTTGATAAACAGAGACGCACCATTTGATGCTGCGGCACCCGTCATGAATGAGTAACCATTCGCAACCGTCACGCCATCAACACCCGGTTCTTGCTCAACCATCTTCATCAGTTCATTGGTCACTTCTTCGGTACGAGAAAGTGACGCAGAGTCCGGAAGTTGCACGTTCACCAACAAAATGCCTTTATCTTCTTGAGGTACAAACGCCGTAGACGTTGTTTTCGCGAAGAAAGTTACTGCGGCAACCGCGACGAAGAAGAAAGCAATCAGCAACATAGACTTCTTGACCAAGAAGCCAGCGATCTGACCGTAGCGCGCTGTTACACGCTCTAGACCACGGTTGAACGCTTGGAACCAATTTGCCGTGTTACCACCACCCTGCTTCAATACCAGCGAACATAGTGCTGGAGACAGCGTTAATGCGTTAATAGACGAGATAACTACCGAGATACAGATCGTCAATGCGAACTGACGGTACATGATGCCGGTAATCCCCGGAAGCATGGCTACTGGTAGGAATACCGCCAATAGAACCAAGGTCGAGGTAATGATTGGCCCCGTTACTTCTTTCATCGCCAGCAAAGTGGCTTTGCGTGGTGAAATGGTTGGGTCTTTCGCCATAGTGGTATCGACGTTTTCGATAACTAGAATCGCGTCATCTACCACGATACCGATGGCGAGGATCAAACCGAATAGGGTTACCGTGTTGATGGTAAAACCCGTCGCCTGCATGATAGCGAATGTGCCGATAAGGGATACTGGAATCGCAACAACAGGAATTAAGGTTGCGCGCGCACTACCAAGGAACAGGTAAGTAACTGCAATTACCAACAAGATCGCTTCAATCAGCGTTTTCACTACACCCTTGATCGACTCAGCAACGAACACGGTTGTGTCATAACTGGTTTCGTAAGCCATGCCTTCAGGGAAATTCGTGCTCAAACGTTCAAGCAAGTCCATGACCGCTTGCCCACTTTCCAATGCGTTTGCGTCTGATTGTAGTGACAACGCGACGATAGAAGCATCTTGACCACGGAACTTACCGTTACCATCATAGAACTTCTTACCAAGCTCAACGCGAGCGACGTCTTTTAGGTATACAGTAGAACCATCTGGGTTTGCACGAAGTACTACATCCTCAAACTCGCTCACGCTCTCAAGACGACCTTTGGTCACCAAGTTAAACTGAACTTCTTGAGGGTTGTTGTATGGCGCAGCACCAATACGACCGGCCGCTACCTGTACGTTCTGCTCTGCCAACGCCGAGTACACATCAGTTGTTGTGAGGTTCAGGTTAGCCATTTTTTCTGGATCTAACCAAACACGCATCGCGTATTCACCACCACCGATAACGTTAACTTCACTGATGCCCTTAACACGCGCCAGTTGGTCTTTTACGTTCAGATTGATGTAGTTGATAAGGAACTTGTCATCGTACTTACCGTCAGGTGAGTAGAAGTTCAAAACCATCAACAAGTCAGGAGAACGCTTTTTCACCGTTACGCCTACCATGCGTACTTCTTGAGGCAGTTTTGACTCAATCTGCGATACACGGTTTTGCACGTTAACCTGCGCCATGTCTGGATCAGTACCCACATCGAAGGTGACGTTTAGGCTGTAAGAACCATCGTTAGCACTCTTTGAAGACATGTAAATCATGTTTTCAACGCCGTTCACGGAGGTTTCTATTGGGTCGGCTATCGCCTGCTCCACAACCTCAGCACTTGCACCCGTATAAAATGCTGTCACGCTCACCGATGGTGGACTGATTTTAGGATATTCAGCAACAGGCAAGATCGCTAATGAGATGGCACCTGCCAACGTCAAGATGATCGAAATAACCAGTGCGAATTTCGGTCTTTGAATAAAGAAACGACTTAACATGACGCCTCCTACTGTTTCTGTTCAGCAGGTGATTGAATACGCACTTCTACACCGTTGCGTACACGTTGTAGACCTTGTGTAATCACAGTGTCGTCCTTGTTCAAACCTTCTTTGATGATGATACCCTGCTCTACTTGCGCACCAAGTTCAACGTTACGGCGCTCCGCAACATTGCCTTCTGCCATCACCATGGCAAAGTCACCTTCTAGGTCCGTTTGCACTGCACGACGAGGAATCACGATGACGTCTTTTGCATTCTTATCGCGAAGGTTCACTTTAATGTGCTGGCCAGGAAGTAGCTTTTGCTCAGGGTTTGGTACCACTGCGCGCATCGCGATCGTACCGGTTTGCGTATTAATCCGATTACCTAAAAAGTCCAATTGACCTAGATGTTCGAAGTACTCTCCGTTTTCCAGTTCAAGCTGAACCTCAACGCCACTCGACTCTGCACTACCGTCGCCTTTAATACCGTCCATACCAAGGTTTAAACGTTCACGTTCACTCACGCTGAATGAGGTATGCACTGGGTCTAGGCTAACTAATGTCGTCAAAATGCCAGAAGATGGGGAAAGCAGATCACCAGTACTTACTTTACTGTCACTGATGCGACCGCTAAATGGAGCACGAATTTGAGTGTAAGAAAGGTTTACTTCCGCAAGCTTAAGCTGAGCGTTTGCTGCTTCAAGCTCTGCTCGCGCGCCAAGTAACGTCGCCGTCAACGCATCGAACTCTGATTGGGAAATACTGCCACGTGGCAACAAGTTTTTACCACGTTGGTGGTCGAGCTCTGCTTTCTTAAGCGCCGCTTTTGCCTGAGCTAGCGCTGCTTTTGCACTCGCCACTTGCGCTTCAAAAGAAGAAGGCTCGATGGAGTACAACAACTGCCCTTTCTCTACCATCTGACCTTCGTCAAAATGGCGAGCTTCAAGATAGCCGGAGACTTGTGCCGTAATATTCGTATCTTCTACTGCTTCAATGCGACCGATGTAAGACTTACTCGGTTGGTAGTCGATAATTGTGACATCTTGAGTCACAACAAGAGGAGCTTGCGCCCCCTTCTGGGCATTGTTTGCTTCTCCGCATCCCGCGAGGATAGCTGTTGCCGCCATTAGTGCGACGAGTGGTTTCTTTTGCATGTATATACCGTCTTTATAGAACAGGATTCGTTTGACAATACCCTAACCTTACAGGGTGCTTTGTCCGAAAACTTCAAGAGAAACCGGGGAAAGTGTATCAAAGTGTAAGCCGATGAAACGACTCGCAAACATCGTAATCAACAGGCTAAATTTGTTGCGATCATGTACACGAATCACGCTGAAAATTGATGTGAAGTAAGCAATGAGAATATGGCGTCATCATCACTTGGAAATCAAAGTCTACATAGGAAAATAGAATCTTCATGATCGCTAGACATGTTTTGACTATTTTTTTAAACAGAATGCGTTATCATGCAGATAATTCAAAGCTTTCGACCGAGAGGATAAGTATGATTTCTAAATGGGAGAAACGTTTTTACCAAATGGCTGAGCTGGTGGCATCTTGGAGTAAAGATCCATCGACACAGGTAGGTGCGGTTATCACAAAACAAAACCGCATTGTTTCTGTTGGCTTCAACGGCTACCCACATGGTGTTTCTGACAGTGTGGATACGGATGAACGTGAACTGAAATACTTAAAAACACTGCACGCAGAAGAGAACGCGATTTTGTTTTCAAAGCGCGACTTAGATGGATGTGATATCTGGGTAACGCACTTCCCTTGCCCAAACTGTGCGGCAAAGATCATTCAGACAGGTATCGCTCGCGTGAGTTGCCCGGAACAGTCTGAAGATTTCTTGTCTCGTTGGGGTGATAAGATTCAAGTAAGCCAAGATATGTTCGACCAAGCCGGAGTCGAAGTGAACTGGCTACCAATTAGTGAAATCGAAGAAAAAAGCGTTCGTTAAACCACCTCTTGGATGGCTAATAAACGTACAGAATTCATTTCGCTCGAGCAAAATTAAAAAGCCCAGACACGTGTCTGGGCTTTTGTTTACTTGAATGGTGAGATTACTCAGCAAATGATGTTAACCGTGCTTCTTCGCCGTTAGCTCAGCAATCTTAACGATCACTTGAACCGATTTCTCCATCATCTCAACTGAAATAAACTCGTGGATACCGTGGAAGTTATAACCGCCAGTGAAGATGTTTGGACACGGTAAACCCATAAATGACAAACGAGCGCCATCTGTTCCGCCACGAATTGGTTTGATCAGAGGTTCCACATCACAATCTTCCATCGCTTGTTTCGCCAAGTCGATAATGTGCGGGTATGGTTCAACCATTTCACGCATGTTGTAGTAGCTGTCGGTGAGCTTCAACTCAACAGAGCCATGCTTCAACCCAGCGTTCATATCATCGACAAGTTTCTGCATGAAGGCTTTACGGCTTTCTAGACCTTCACGATCGAAGTCACGGATGATGTAACCTAGCTCACTGCGAGCCACACCAAGTTCACCTGATTTAAGATGGAAGAAGCCTTCGTAGCCTTCTGTGGTTTCTGGCGTCTGATCTTCTGGCATTTGCACTTGGAATTTTGCCGCCAAGTTCATCGCATTAACCAATTTGCCTTTTGCTGTACCAGGGTGAACACTCACGCCATGGAAAATGACATCTGCACTGGTTGCATTAAAGTTTTCGTATTCTAGCTCGCCTTGAGGGCCACCATCGATAGTGTACGCCCATTTCGCACCAAACTTTTCAACATCAAACAAGTCCGCACCACGACCAATTTCTTCATCTGGTGTAAAACCAATGCAAATATCACCGTGTGGGATTTGAGGGTTTTCAATCAGCATCGCAACCGCGGAAAGAATTTCTGCAATACCGGCTTTGTTGTCAGCACCAAGTAGTGTCGTACCATCAGTCGTGATCAGGTTGTGGCCATGAAGATCGTGCAAATCTGGGTATTGGACTGGTGATAACACTTCATCGCCCAAACCAAGTGCAATATCGCCACCCTGATAGTCCTCAATAAACTGAGGATTTACATTTTTACCAGAGGCATCTGGTGCAGTGTCCATATGCGCGATAAAGCCAATAGCAGGTACATCGTAATCAACGTTAGATGGCAGTTTTGCCATCAAGTAGCCGTTGTCACTTAACGTCACATTGCTTAAGCCAAGCTCAATCATCTCTTTTTTAAGTTGCTGAGCAAACACCAGTTGCCCGCTGCTGCTTGGGCAAGCTGATTCGTGGGGATTAGATTGAGTATCGAACGTGACGTAGCGAAGAAATCTTTCAACTAAATGTTTCATAATTATTCTCATTGTTTTGGGCGAAGGATGCCACGCACAGGGATGCTTGGTATGCGAGGATCCTATCCAACATGGTTCGACAAACCATGTTACGCTCATGAGGCGATAAGAATTTGCTTTGAATCAGTTTTTCATTAAAAAGTGCTGGCGCACTCCTACAGCACTCACATTAAGAATTTGATTTATCGAGTTTTAATTCAATAGGTCTTCGGCAAGTTCTCGCCATTCTCGGATTTTGCCATGGAAGTGTTTCCATTGTTTATCACTCATGGATTGAGCTATATCTAGAGTGAATTGATCCGTTAGTGCGATATTTTGATCAATATTCTTAGTCAATTGATCACTATAATAACTTTCTGGTTCAAATAAGAGCTGCATGAATACCTGCTGGTAAACCACGCTGTTGGTTTTATTTTCGAAAAGATATTCTAATTCTTGAATAATGGAAGATCGATAATCACGCCATAAGGGACTATTTATAATCACTTGTTGAGAAAGCTGTTTGGCTCGCGCTTTTTGTTGGCTAGATAATTTCCCCAACCATTCTTCCATCCACTCCTCTGTATTCTCTAAGACAACTTCTCTCAGTTCTTGTTCCGTTTTTCCTACATATTTTTCATCTCTCTCCTTATAACGTTCTCTTACACTATCAATAAACTCTACTTCTTGTTGATTATCGAGCTGCATACTTAACGAGAACAGATCTGGAGCGGCTTTCGAAACAAGACGTTGATAATGTTCACGCATTTGGTCTCGATTCGCTTGCAATGCTTCCAACGTAATGCTGTCTTTATTCAGTGCCTCCAATTGTTTTAAGTGATCGATATATAAAGGTAATTCTTCTTTCTTGTGCCAATCGGCTAATAATAAGATTCGCTCCTCTACCAGAGCTTCTTGTTCACCATCTAAAGACACATAGTCATCTAAATATTCGATCACTACCCAATCAATATTGCTGTATAAAAACTTCTTCGCACAACCAGCAAGCGCCAAAATAGATAACAAGATACATCCATATCGAACCGCTTTATTAGATAAACTTTTTAATTTCATCACCGATCCATATTCCCTTTTCCATTGATTAAGTTCTATACTCAATCTAAATCACTTATTATTGCGGCAAACTTACGTCAGTCTGGCAAAGTGACATTGCCACCCTAGTAGTATATAGAGTTTGAAATTAACTTTTTTATCACAACTATCCGCAAAAAAGTGAGTTAGTGCGCAATTATTAGCCAAAACTCGAACGATATAGCGTTCCTTAAAGTGGCATATAAATTGCTTCAATAACATCAGGATAGTTTATGGAGGCGTAGCATGGCTGCTGCTGAGCAACTTGATACGAGTGTAGAATACGAAATTCGCTACTTTGAACAGGGGAAAATGCACAGTATGAGAGTCGTCGCGGAAGATAAGAAAGCGGCGCATCGTTACTATTTGGAGTGTGGCAAACACAATAGTGATTTGTACTCCATTCGCCCAGACCAATAAAAAACCGCCCTTGTTTGGGCGGTTTTTTCTATTTGGCGTTTCTAGAATGGGCGTCTAAAGTGCTACTTAATTTCGCCGAATCGCTCTAGATAAAGCACTGTCGCTGCAGTACGTGAAGGTACTTTTAACTTTTTCAGCAAACTCTTCATGTGCACTTTAACGGTCGATTCAGAGATAAACAGGCGATCGGCAATCTGCTTATTGCGAAAACCACGCGCCACCTCTTGGAGGATTTGCGTTTCACGGTCAGTCAATGAGTCAAATACGTCTTCTTGACCTTCACGCTCATTTAAGTATTTCGCTACCGCTTGGCTGTAGGCTTTGTCCCCTTCGTGTGCTTGTTTTAGCAGTTCAACCAATTCATCTGGCTCTGTGTCTTTTAACAAGTAACCATCTGCGCCGCTACGCACGATAGCTTCGATGTCTGCCGGACTGTCCGATACGGTGAGAATAACAATGCGAGCTTCACAACCGTCAGCACGCAAAGCTTTTAGCGTATCTAGACCAGACATGCCTTTCATATTCAGATCAAGAAGTACCAAATCCAGCTCAAGTTCATGAGCTTTCGCAACCGCATCCGCACCGCTACTTGCCTCTGCGACGACTTCAAATTCTGGCTCAAAACTGAGTAACTGATGAATACCACGTCTCATGAGTGGGTGATCATCCACCAGCATTACTTTACACACTGTCAATGTTTACTTCCTTACTATGTTGGAATTCTAGTCTTACGATACAGCCGCTATTAGCTGCGGCTTCAATTTGCAACTCAGCGTGCAATCTGGCTGCTCGCTCTTGCATGATACTCATACCGTAATGATTTAATTTTTCGTCTTGCTGCTCAAAGCCTATACCATCATCGGTAACAGTCACTGTGACTTTCCCATCAGAATCAAGACATTGAATCTTAATATTGTTCGCTTGAGCATGTTTGATCGCATTTATTGTCGCTTCTCTGATCAACTGTAGTAGATGGACCTGCTGGTGTGCATCTAATTCAGTTGAAGAAAGCTCATTATCAAGCGAGATTTTCGCCGCAGTTTGATCATCAAGCGTCGAAACCATTTCTTGAAGCGCTTGACCAAAGCTACCCTCTTTTATTGTTAGGCGGAATGTAGTCAAAAGCTCACGAAGTTGGGTATATGCTGCTGACAGCCCAGTATCGAGTTCAGCAATGACTTGATTTGTCTGCTCTATCGCTTTGTCATCAGGAATATTCTTCACACTTCGTTTGAGTAGCGATACTTGGATCTTCAAATAAGACAATGCTTGGGCTAATGAATCGTGTAACTCACGAGCGATAGTGGCACGTTCTTCCATCAAAAGCAGCTGCTCAGCTTGTCTCTGCGCTCGGTTGTAATATACCGCACGAGATAAAATTTGAACAAAGTTGTCAATAAGAGACTCATTAGGACACGGCAAACCCGCTTTCCAATGCAAATACCCAAGGTGAACACCGTCCAGCGTTAATATCTTCGTGTGGCATTCGCTATCACATTCGTGACGGCACTCTTCCCCCTCTGAGAGTATCCAATTTGGTTCCCCAATTTGATCAATTTCGAGCTTAACTGCACGAATTCCTTCCAAACTTGCAATATGTTGTAAAATCGCTTGGAAATTCTCCTGATAGATACGTGAAGCCGTCAGCTCTTTCGACGAATCATACAACACTCTCAGCGATTGGTTAGCATGTTGTAGCTTACGTGTTTTCTCGTCGACAGCTTGCTCCAACCCTCGATATAGCTTACCAAGATCGTTCGCCATCCTATTGAAAGTTCGGGTCAAAATACCCATTTCGTTGTCACTCGATACATTGAGTGACACATTAAACGAACGATTCTGAATTTGTTCACTTGCAAACACAAGAGCGCGTAAAGGTCTGACAACTTCTAGTCTCACAAAGTGCACGACAAACATACTGACACACAGTATGCCGCCAAGCCCCAAGCCACCAATCCACGCTAAGTTGATCAGTTTTTGTTCTGAGTAGTTCTGCAGTTTAAATACAAAAGCATCAATTTGTTGAACAAAACCAGCCACTAAGATCAGATATTTGTCTCTATCTTGGCTCTTTAGTACCGATTTCAGCTCGTGCCAGCGCAGAATCAACCGATAGTAGTCTTTTGTAATATCTTCTGGCACTGACCAATGCTGTAGTGCCAGCATTGAATGGGAGTAAATTGACTGCTCAAATAAGTCAATATGTGAAGAATAGTCAACAGATTCACTTTGAATATCATGGGCTAAACGATAACTCTGCATTCGCATCGAACCCGCTACGTTGACCGCCTCCGCATCATTAAGGCTTGATGCAAGAGTGAATATAGCAAAGCCAGTCGTCGCCACCGATAGGAGTAAAATCAACATCATGGCAGACGCAATAGTGCGTGTTACTGACTTTTTCACATTTTTAAACAACTCTGAACTCCGCTCGTTTGATAACCACGTTTGTCTTTATACAACGCGCATTATCTTTCAACTTTATCAATATGTGATCACCTGCGCCGGAATTTATTGATCCAAAACAATATTGCATCCTAATTACCTCCTAAGAGGTATTTATACATATATGTCAAAAACTACAATTTCGTGTACTTAAATGACAGTTTATTAATGAAATTGTGGACTATGCTTAGTTTGGGTTTCAATTTTTGAGGTGACTAAGTGGTAGACCTTTCTAGACGAAGACTTTTTGCACGCAAAGCGCAACCGGATAATTTGGTACGTCTTCCTTGGTTAGCAAAGCCAACTCAATTCACGGATGACTGCACTCGCTGTGGCAAATGCATCGAGGCATGTGAAACCAAGATTATAACCAAAAGCGACGGCGGTTTTCCTACAGTCGATTTTTCTATTGATGAATGCACATTTTGTTACCAATGCGCCGAGGCTTGCCCAGAGCCACTATTTTTAGCAGAAGCGGAGCAACCTTGGCAGGCAAAAGCGAGCATCACCGATAGCTGTTTAGCAAAACAAAATGTCGAATGCCGAAGCTGTGGGGACATGTGCGACCCGATGGCGATTAAGTTCAAGTTAGAACTTGGCAAAGTAGCACAACCAAATTTAGACCTTGATGAGTGTAACGGCTGCGGCGCCTGTGTTTCAGTGTGCCCTACTTCATCCATCAATGTGAGCAATATAACAGCCTAGCCGTTAGTGGTCGGCACGATAGGCGATAAAACGAGAGAGATGTATGTCACTAAACGAAGTGCACATTTCGAGTCTGGTAGTCCATGTTCTGCCTGAACATTTGGCTGAAGTTAAAACCCAGATTGAAGCGTACGAAAACGCAGAAATCTACGGTGACAGCCCAGAAGGCAAAATCGTGGTGGTGCTAGAAACTGAGAATCAAGGTTTCATCACCGACACTATCGATGCGATTAATAATTTACCGAATGTCTTGAGCACAGTATTGGTTTATCACCAAATCGAAACTGGGCTTGAAGAAACGGAAGAAGAAGACACTGGAACACAACATTCCCAAATCGAGGGTGAAGTATGAAAATGACAAGACGTGCGTTTGTGAAAGCAAACGCGGCTGCATCAGCTGCTGCTGTCGCAGGTATTACACTACCAGCTTCTGCAACCAATCTGATTGCAAGCTCTGACCAAACTAAAATCACATGGGACAAAGCACCTTGTCGTTTCTGTGGTACAGGCTGTTCTGTTCTTGTTGGTACTCAAAACGGCAAAGTCGTGGCGACTCAAGGTGACCCTGAAGCGCCGGTAAACAAAGGTCTGAACTGTATCAAAGGCTACTTCCTTTCTAAGATCATGTACGGTCAAGACCGTCTGACTCAGCCTCTTCTACGTATGAAAGATGGCAAATACAGCAAAGACGGTGACTTCGCTCCTGTATCTTGGGACACCGCTTTCGATATCATGGCTGAGAAATGGAAAGCTTCTCTAGAGAAGAAAGGTCCAACCAGCATCGGTATGTTCGGTTCTGGTCAGTGGACAGTAATGGAAGGTTATGCCGCAGCCAAAATGATGAAAGCAGGCTTCCGTTCAAACAATATCGATCCGAACGCGCGTCACTGTATGGCATCTGCAGTAGTAGGCTTCATGCGTGCATTTGGTATCGATGAACCAATGGGTTGTTACGACGACTTCGAGAACGCTGACTCATTCGTTCTTTGGGGTTCAAACATGGCAGAAATGCACCCAGTTCTGTGGACTCGTATTACTGACCGTCGCCTAAGCCACCCTCATGTAAAAGTGAACGTGCTTTCTACTTACTACCACCGTTCATTTGAGTTGGCAGACCACGGCTACATTTTTAATCCTCAGTCTGACCTTGCGATTGCTAACTTTATCGCAAACTACATCATTCAAAACGATGCAGTGAACTGGGACTTCGTGAACAAGCACACGAACTTTACCAAAACAGACACTGACATCGGTTACGGTCTGCGTGACGATGACCCGCTACAAAAAGCCGCTAAGAACCCGAACTCTGGCAAGCTAACATCAATCTCTTTCGAAGAATACAAGAAGACTGTCGCGCCTTACACCGTAGAGAAAGCATCTGAAATCTCAGGCGTAGAAAAAGAGAAACTAATCGAGCTTGCTAAGCAGTACGCGGATCCAAACACGAAAGTGATGTCGCTATGGACAATGGGTATGAACCAACATACTCGTGGCGTATGGATGAACAACTTGGTTTACAACATCCACCTACTAACCGGTAAGATTGCTACTCCGGGCAACAGTCCATTCTCACTAACGGGTCAACCATCAGCATGTGGTACCGCTCGTGAAGTTGGTACGTTTGCTCACCGTCTACCTGCAGACATGGTGGTTGCTAACCCTAAACACCGTAAAATCGCGGAAGAGATCTGGAAACTGCCAGAAGGCACCATCCCACCGAAACCAGGTTTCCACGCGGTACTGCAAGACCGCATGTTGCATGATGGCGTTCTGAACTGTTATTGGGTTCAATGTAACAACAACATGCAAGCTGGTCCAAACATCAACACAGAGCGTCTTCCAGGTTACCGTAATCCAGAAAACTTCATTGTTGTGTCTGACCCATACCCAACAGCAACAGCGCAAGCCGCTGACCTTATCCTTCCTACTGCAATGTGGATCGAGAAAGAAGGCGCTTACGGTAACGCAGAGCGTCGTACACAAGCTTGGTACCAACAAGTAGAGACCATCGGTGATGCAAAATCTGACCTTTGGCAGGTAATGGAATTCTCTAAACGCTTCAAGATGGAAGAAGTGTGGCCAGAAGAGCTTCTTGCAAAAGCACCAGAGTACCGTGGTAAAACCATGTACGACATGCTGTTCAAGAACGGTCAAGTTGACCAGTTCCCTATCGAAGAAGCTCGTGAACTAAACGATGATTCGCACCACTTCGGCTACTACGTTCAGAAAGGTCTGTTCGAAGAGTACGCAACATTTGGTCGCGGTCACGGTCACGACTTAGCACCTTACGATGTCTACCACACTGTACGTGGTCTACGTTGGCCGGTTGTTGATGGCAAAGAAACACAATGGCGCTTTAAAGAAGGTTCTGACCCATACGCTAAAGCAGGTTCAGGTTGGGACTTCTACGGTAATGCTGATGGTAAAGCGAAGATCATTTCTGCGCCTTACGAAGCGCCACCAGAAGTACCAAATGAAGAGTTCGACCTATGGCTATGTACAGGTCGTGTTCTTGAGCACTGGCACACAGGTACTATGACTCGTCGTGTACCAGAGCTTTACAAAGCTGTACCAGACGCTGTGGTTTACATGCACCCTACGGATGCGAAAAAACGTAATGTACGTCGCGGTGAAGAAGTTCTGATTGCAAACAAACGTGGCGAAGTACGCGTTCGTGTTGAAACCCGTGGTCGTAACCGTCCACCTGAAGGCTTGGTATTCGTACCGTTCTTTGATGCCCGTATTTTGATTAACAAGCTGATTCTTGATGCGACTGACCCTCTGTCAAAACAGACAGACTTTAAGAAGTGTCCAGTCAAAATCACGAAAATTGCTTAACCGTCAAATAACGAATGCAAAGGCCGTCGACTCGGCGGCCTAAAAAGAATTTAAGCCATAAGGCGGAGATGAAATGATGAAAAAATACCTTATCGCACTTTTATCTGTAGGTGCTTTATTGACAGGCGTTGCACAAGCGGAACTGGACAATCCAGGTGGCACAGGCGGTCTAGACTCGCTACGCGGCACTGCGCAACTTGAAGACACTCGCCCTGCAGATGATTTTAAAGACTTTCCCAAAGACCAGATCGTTGCAGACAGCTTTGTATATCAGCCGCCACTGATCCCTCATAGCATCCGTAACTACGAAGTGTCTTTGAACGCAAACAAATGTCTAGCATGTCACAGCTGGAAAAATGCTAAAGACGCAGGCGCTACCAAGATCAGTGTAACGCACTACGTTAACCGTGAAGACGCGGTACTAGCAGACATGTCACCACGTCGTTACTTCTGTTTGCAATGTCACGTTCCACAAACGGATGCTAAACCATTAGTGGAAAACGAGTTTAAGGCAGTCGATTCGCTTCAGTAATTGAAACGCGAGTACTAAGAGGTTACTTATGAAAATACTTAAAGCGTTTTGGAAGAGACTGTCGAGCCCGAGTAAAGCTGCCGCTGGTGTGGTTTTATTCCTTGGCTTCGCTGGTGGTCTTCTGTTTTGGGGCGCATTCAACACAGGTATGGAAGCGACCAATACAGAAGAATTCTGTTCTGGCTGTCACGCTCCTATCGTCGCTGAAATTCAAGAAACGATTCACTACTCGAACCGTTCTGGTGTTCGTGCAATCTGTTCTGATTGCCACGTGCCACACGAATGGACCGATAAGATCGTTCGTAAAGTTCAAGCGTCTAAAGAGTTGTTTGCTCACTTCGTAACGAAGACGATCGATACGCCGGAGAAATTCCAAGCTCGTCGTGAACACTTAGCGGAACGTGAGTGGGCGCGTATGAAGAAGAATGATTCTCTTGAATGTCGTAACTGTCACCAGTTTGATTACATGGACTACTCGCAGCAGGGTAAACGAGCGGCAGCTCAACACTCTACCGCTCTGGCTTCAGGCGATAAAACTTGTGTAGACTGTCATAAAGGTATCGCACACAAACTGCCTGACATGCACGGTGTTGAAGGCTGGCAATAAGGAGAAACATAGACAATGAGTAATCTTGAATCCTTTATCTGGCACTTCCTTGGATACAGCGCAATGCCAGTCATTATTCTTTCCGGCTTTGTCGGAGTAGCAGCAATCTCTCTATGGCTACTCTCACTAGGTAAGGATAAAGAGGTGTAATTCACCTCGAACCAGTCAACTTTTTTGCCTATTTTGTTGACGGAAAACGCCGAGCATTTGCTTGGCGTTTTTTCTTTCTACGTTTCCAACCAAAGCACCAAACCCAATACTCTCTGACGGCTTATGGAGGTTCTCACACTTGCTTGTTGTGATGATTCTTTGCTCCTTGCGAAGCAAAGCTTCAGACAGAAAAAAGGCGACCATTCAGATCGCCAAATAATACTGCTTGCGAGGAGCAGTCTAGGACTCGTTGATAGGCAGAACTTGTCGAACATACTGACCAGGAGCATCTTCAATAACCGGATTTTGCTCAGAACCAACTGGGAAAGGCTCAACTTGCTCTTTCGGGTTAAACTGCATCAACCATTGGTGCCAATGCGTCCACCAAGAACCTTCTTGATGATTCGCGTTGTTGAACCATTCGTCCGCCGAGTCATCAAGATTGTCGTTCAACCAATATCCATATTTGTTTTTCGCTGGGTGATTCACGATACCAGCAATATGCCCTGACTCTCCTAAAACAAAGGTCTTATTACCACCTGTATTCAGAGCACCACGATACGTTCCTTGCCACAGTGCAATATGGTCTTCTTTGGTCGATACAAAATAACTTGGGATCTTAATCTTGTTGAGATCAATCCAAACACCGCCAATTTTTACACCCTTGTCTTGTACCAGTTTATTCTCCAAATAGAGTTCTCGCAGTAAGAAATTATGGCAAGCGGCGCTCACATTAGTGCTGTCACTGTTCCAATACAGTAGGTCAAAATCAACAGGGCTATTACCTTTGAGGTAATTATCGACGTAATAGTTCCAGTACAAACTGTTTTCACGCAGCAGACTGAATGTCACGCTTAACGAGCGACCATCCATGTAACCCTTGGCGTTGTTTTGCGTTTCTATAGCACTGATGATTGTGTCATTGATGTATGCCCCAACCTCCCCCGGCTGAGAGAAGTCCAACAAGGTCGTAAAGAAGGTCGCAGACTTAATACGCTTCTTCATACGTTTCGCTGCATAGTAAGCTACGGTGCTGGCGAGAACCGTACCACCGATACAGTAGCCAGCTGCGTTGATTTGCTCTTGACCAGTAATATCTTCAATCGCAGTAACCGCTTTCGCTACGCCTTCGGTTACGTAGTCCCCAAACTCAACCTGCGCTTGTTCTTTACCCGGATTGCGCCAAGACATCATAAATACGCTATGACCTTGCTCTAACAACCAACGAACCATTGAGTTTTTCGCCGTTAGGTCAAGGATGTAGTACTTATTGATGAACGGTGGAACGATTAATAGCGGTGTCGCATTCACTTTTTCCGTCAAGGGACGGTACTGAATCAGCTCAAACAATTCGTTTTGGAACACAACATCGCCCGCAGTCGTCGCTACATCATCCCCAACGCGAAACGCATTGTTGTTGGTCATGCGTACTTTGAGAATGTCGGCACTCGACTCAAAATCTTCTTTTAACTTCTCTAAACCCGTCAGTAGGTTTTCACCATTTTGCTCAAGAGTGAGTTTAAGCAGTTCTGGGTTGGTCGCGATGAAATTAGATGGAGAAAGTGCGTTGATAGCCTGACGAGAGAAGAAGGTAATACGCTCTTTCGTCTTCTCATCAAGACCTTCGATGGAATCGAGCGTGTCTAGATAGGTTTTACTAAACAACAAATATGATTGCTTGATGAAGCTGTACATGGCCTCTTGCTGCCAAGCATCATTTGAGAAACGCTTGTCGCCCTTCTCTGCTTCGATAAGTTGCGTTTGATTACCTGCTAGAGCCACATTCTGCCAAATTTGAAGCTGCTGCTCCCACCACTCTGCTTGCAACTTCAAAATTGCAGCGGGTTGGTTTGCCGCTTGTTCGAACAGTTTAGCAGTATCTTCAAAGTTCACTTCTTGCATGGCCTTGTTCAGAGGAGAATTCACGACTGCCTTGTTCACTTCGAAATCATGCCACCACTGTTGATTGGTTTCCTGAAGCTTTACAAGATAGTCCGAAAAGAAGTGTTGAAACATAGTCTTACTCCTATATTCGGAAAAAACAACGCCGCCCAAAAAGCGGGCGGCGCAAGCGGACGTATTACGCTGGAGTAACAGTCTTTAGGTTTTCCGAAGTCATTTTCTCAACGTCTTCTTTGAACTCTTTTGCGATAGATTGCAGCTTGTTGCTGTCGTCCATCATTTGCTGAGAAAGTTTAGTAAGAACGGTAAGTTGTTGGCTGTTGAAAGCCGTTAGAGAAGTCACGTCTTTGATTTCTGACGCTGCTTTCATTTGGTTTAGACCCACTTCGCTGTAAGTACGGATCGCGTTCAGTTGAAGCTCAGTAAGCACTTCTACGTTCTTTGTTACTAGCTTGTTGAACTTCAAGTATGGTTCTAGATTCTTTTCAGTTTGATCGCTAAAAGTTTTGAAGAAATCAGTGTACATGGTTTATCTCCTAGAGAAAGAATTAAAAATGTCCGTTTAAATAACTACTTAACTGCTTTTACAATCACAGCCGTGCCCATACCGCCGCCCACACAAAGTGAAGCAACCCCGTACTGACCGTCTTGTTTGTGAAGTTCATGAACCAACGTAACCAAAATTCGGTTACCTGATGCACCAAGTGGGTGACCCAATGCGATAGCACCACCATTAAAATTGGCTTTATCTTGAATCGAGCTTACTGGTACTTGGTTGGTTTCAGCCAGTTTATGAATCACGCCTAATGCCTGAGCAGCAAAGGCTTCGTTTAATTCATAAACATCGATATCGCTGGTTTTCAGCTCGGCTTTTTGTAGTGCCTTGTTCACTGACTCAACAGGACCAAGCCCCATAATTTGAGGGTCTAAACCAGATTGTGCGTAGCTCACTACCTCGGCAATTGGTGTTAAACCATGCGCTTGAACTGCAGTTTCTGAGGCCAAAATGATGGCACTTGCACCGTCATTAATGCCCGATGCATTACCTGCTGTCACTGTACCTTCTCGGTCGAACGCAGGGCGCAGCTTGCTCAAACCTTCAAGTGTGGCATTGGCTTTCGGGTATTCATCGGTGTCAAACACGACCGTTTCTCGACGCTGCTTAACTTCAACAGGAACAATTTCATCTTTGAATTTACCTGCCTCGATAGCTGCGACAGCTTTTTGCTGACTCGAAAGTGCGTATTCGTCTTGCTGTTGGCGAGACAACCCTACCTCTTTTGCAACGTTTTCAGCCGTCACTCCCATGTGGTACTGGTTGTAAACATCCGTTAAGCCATCTGAGATAAGGAGATCTTTCAGCTCCATGTGACCCATTTTGTTGCCATCTCGCACACTGCTAGGCACGATGAATGGGATTTGTGACATGACCTCAACGCCGGCAGCCACCACGACTTCTGCATCACCGCTGCGAATATGCGAAACGCCATCCATGACGGTTTTCATACCACTGCCGCATACCATGTTTACGCCGTATGCAGGGACTGACTCCGGGATACCTGCAAACAGTGCAGCTTGGCGTCCAACACCCATACCTTGACCGGCTGCAACAACGTTACCAACAATAACTTCATCGACCTTATCTGCTGCCAAAGAAGCTGCCTCAAGCGCACCTTTTATTGCTACTGCAGCTAGATTTCCTGCTGAGGTGTTTTTTAAGCTTCCACCAAACGCACCAATTGGCGTACGCTTTGCTGCAACGATAAATACTTTTTCCATCACTCTACTCCTTAGCTCATGTATAGACCGCCGTTCACCGACAATGTTTCACCGGTGATGTATGCGCCGGCATCACTCACTAGGAAGCTTACTGATGCTGCAATTTCTTCTGGCGTTGCTAAACGCTTCATTGGGATTTGGTTGGTGATAGATTCAAGCACTTCCGGTTTCATCTGCTCTACCATTGGGGTGCCGGTGTATCCCGGAGCGATAACATTCACAGTCACACCAGAACGAGCACCTTCATATGCCAGAGCTTTTGAAAAACCAATCATGCCAGCCTTAGCCGCTGAGTAGTTTGCTTGTCCAAACTGTCCTTTCAAACCATTAACGGAAGAGATGTTAATGATGCGACCACCACCTTTTTCACACATAGTCGCGAACAAAGGTTGAGTCACATTGAACAAGCTATTTAGATTGGTGTTAATGACGTCATTCCAAGCTTGTGCAGTCATCTTTTTAAACACGCCATCACGTGTGATACCTGCATTGTTGATGACAACATCTATAGTCCCTTCTTCCTCAAGCAAAAGTGCCAGTTTTTCAGCACACTGCGTGGTGTTTGTCACATCTAATTCAAATAAGCGTACCTGATCTTTGGTAAACCCTTTTTCATTAAACCATTCCAAAGCACACTCATAATTACCTGTAAAATAAGTAGCAATTACTCGATAACCATCATTTACTAATTGAGAGGAAATAGCAGAACCAATTCCGCCTTTTGATCCAGTGATCAAAGCGACTTTCTTCATTGAAGACTCCATTCTTAACGGCATTAAAAAAGCGAATTAAGACACTGGCGAAATGTTTCGCCAACTGACGTGTTAATTTATTCTTTTGGCAACAATTCCTCTGCTGCCTTTTATTTTAAGTTAACCTAGAAATATGACATTTCAAATAAAAAACTCATTCATTTGCATAAGATTGATTTAGATCTCATTCGGAATGAAATGTTATAAAAAAGTTAATTACACATAAACCACTGTTTTAAAAGAAGAAACACTAAAGATAATTTGATTATTAATTTTGTAAATCACTTTGCATTCAGTAAGTTATACGAATTTCTATCTATGTTGCATTTGCAAATGGTTTAAGATCATCTTTCATTTAGAAACTAATAGATCGCAATTAAATTATCGAGTCAATAGTTAACAAAGCTCAACTAATAATTATGAAATATATCATTAGCTTACATCCTACTTTGAGTATTTAATCTAAGTAAAACATGGTCAAAATGACATAAATACCAATTAAAAAATAATATAACTGGTAATTAAACTAACTAATTTCTACAACTA
>NZ_JAPPTO010000041.1:0-25028 GCF_027587135.1 Vibrio sp. MM46 | reverse complement strand
ATGAAGAATATACAGATTATAGATGACGCAATTAACGCAACATATGATATTTTTTCGGCAACAGACGATGAGTTTTCATTATTGTTTATTGGCAAAACTAACATCGCGTTTATAGAAGATATTGATTTAGATAATTTAGTTGTTAGACAGGCTTTAAAGAATTTGTGGGACCGGAGGGTTAGAAAGTGCGATGTTCAGGGAATCCATGGAACTCTATTTTATGGAATGGAAGATAAAAAAGATTATTATCCAACGTTGATCGACGAAGAAGCATGTAACCCCGATGGTTCTAAACTTCGACAGGAATAAGCCATACATTTTCTTTGATTACTCTTTGAATCAGGTTAAATAGGTGATGTATTAACTGGGCAGGTATTGCCTTTTGCCAAAAGATTTTGTCTCCTGGTTGTTATCAGACTCGCCTATTCCGGCTATATTTTTAGCAGGGTTGTCACTTTATGCATTTCAATTGGCAACACCACATAGATTGTAACTTTTAAAGCAATAAAAAAATACTGTGATAAAGAAATTAAAGAACTGTGAGCGGAGGAAAGTAACAAAGATATGATACTTTCACAATTTGTTATCTCGAAGAATGGGATCAGTGTCGTGGCATAGTGAATTTGACCACTTAGACTCACTACAAGAACAAGGTGGGATCAATCTCTATGCTTGTGTGAATGGTGATCCATTAGGGTATGTGGACCTGGATGGTAGAAATCCGGTGGCAGCTGGTGCCGCTGGTGGAGCTATGGTCGCAGGCCCCTCAGGGGCGGTTGCTGGTGTAGTAGCCGGTGTTACTGTTGGCGTGGCAATATGTGCACTTACCAATCTATGCAACTTTAATGAAGAAGCTGAAGAAAGCGAAACGGAAAGCGGTCCCTCAAATGATAAAGAAAACTGAGAGAAAATCCCAGGGTCGAACCAAGCCTATAGACCTAAAGGTTCCAAGGAACCTATCTTCGAATGTGACCGCGCCAGAGGGAACAGCCATGGTGGGAGTTACTGGAAAAAGTGGAACAAAAAGCGTGATTGGGAAGGGGGAAAACGAGAGATGGTACATACAACGAAGATGGTAAAAGGCAAAGAGATTAAAACTAGTTATACAAGGAGAGGGGTATTTAATGTTTCAAAAGCAACACAAAAGGAATTATGCAGAATATTCCCTAACTTACTAGATTTATATGATGATAATGATGGTATAGAAACGAAAATTGGCGCTATTTCTGTATTTGATCATTGGCTGAATGAAGAGGAATATTTTAGATATGTTAACTCACCTAACTCAGTCAAAGAGAGTTATTCAAGAAAATTAGATGAGTTTGCATTTTATATGGCAACTAATTATGAATGTTATACATTTAAAGTAGTGGGTCGGGGTAAAAAACGCAGGGTGTCATTTAGGTATTTTACTGATAGTGATTCTATTTCAAAAATTGCTAAGCAAAAACGAGAAACTATTCCCTCTCTATTTTTATATAAGTTAGTATTCCCAACCTTGGCTGTTAGTTATTTTGAAGGGTGGGAAAATACTAATTATATCTATTCCTCAGATTATGATTATATTTTATTTTTTAGTCAGTTAGCTGAAGAGAAAGGATTGAGTTTTTTACGATTAGGTTAAAAATGCTGTACTAACGTTAATAGTGAATTTCTTAAAATACGGGGTCTGTTGGTTAAATCAATTGAACTAAATCAAGAAGCTACGATCTGATTGGCTATACCCATCAATCGTTGTAGCCTCATGCTTAAACCTCGTTACAAAACAACTAACTGGAAGCAGTACAATAAAGCCTTAATCAAACGTATTTCTCTGACCTTTTAAATAAAAGACAGGTACCGAATTGAGGTGCCTTTGTTTTCTTTCTGGGACACATCCTTTTAGGGCGGAATGGGGGTACCAGTGCATTTTCGTACGATAAAGACGGAAATCCAATTAAGGGGCTCTTGGCCTTTTGAAGTCGAGTACGATGCAGAAAACCGATTAACCAAACTGAACTTTACGCATGATAACGTTCAATATCGTGAGCAATTTGCTTACGCGCATGACCATATGTTGGCTCAATACCAGTTTTACAAAGACAAAGCGCTGGTCGAGGAGAAGCAATTTGTTCGTTATGGGTTAGTTTAGCTTCAACAACGTAATGCTCAAGGGGAGGTAGTTCAAGAATACGTTTGGGACAAGTCGAAGGAGGCAGTTTTAGTGGGCAACCCTTTGGTTACTCAACGAAACGCAGTGACTTTGCGAGTGGGTTAGTTTATTTTGGCTATCGGTTCTATTCGCCTTACCAGCGCCCCTGACTTAACCGCGACCCACTACAAGAACAAGGTGGGATCAACCTCTATGCTTATGTGAATGATGATCCGCTAGGGTATGTGGACCCGGATGATAGAAATCCGGTGGCAGCTGCAATAGCGGCGACGACTGCTGCGGCACGAGCGCTCCTTAAAAAGCTATTAAGGGATATCGCGAAGAAAAAGGCGAAAGACGCTGCTAAAAAGCAGTCTAAGAGCAGTAAAAGCAAGGCTAAATCTCAGGGATGTGTTACAAAGGGGGGCGTGGGCAGCAAGTTGGAAGCATGATAAAAACTGATGGTTCAACCACGACCAGCGCCATAAAAGCAAAAGCGGAATCGGTAGGTTTTAAATCCACCAAAACAGCAAACGGTCCTTTGAGAATGGTTGATGAAAATGGAGTGCTCGGGTAACGATTAAAGGTGGAAGTCAACATGCACCTGGTAGTGCTGGTCCTCATGTTGAGCTTAAAACTTCTAGTGGTCAAAGGGTAAATCCTGCTGGTAATCAAGTAACGCGTAAGAGCCCTGAAAATCACACACCAATTGACTTTGATTTATTGGGGGCTGTGTTATGAGTAATTATTATCACTGGGAAGGCTTTGCTGGTATTTATTTTGAAGATAGCTTTGTATTGGGTATTTATGAATCTTCCAATGAAATTTCTTTTATTGTTGAAGCTGTCTTAACAGAGAATCACCCATTGTATACGACACCTGAGAGTGATGAGCAATATTGTTATAAGAAAGGTAAGATTGTTTTTCAAGGCTTAAAGCGCGTTAAATGGATAAGTAGAAACGAAACTCCATTTAAAGATGTTTCCGGTGAAGAGGATTATGGCAATATTGATGTTTTTCAATTATCGAATGATCAGTATTTTCTGTCGGGCGATTGGGGTGAACTAGAAGTCACGTCATCACCTGTAAAGTGGATTTGGATTTAAAGTCAGAGCCATTCAGAACAAATGGACCGGAGTTGATGTGAGCATTTGATTGAGATGGTCTGACTTTTTTATCTCAACTTGACAAAAACGCCTCAAGTGAACCTTGAGGCGTTTTTGTTTCTGTAACATCATAAAACTACGGCTGTGTCTCTAGTTTTTTATCGCCGCACATATTACTTTCATTCTGTTGGGATGGTGAGACTAAGAATTCCTCCGTTACAAAAATAATCAATCGTTGAAAGGCAATTTAGAGCAAAATGATATCTATCTCTTAACATCAATTTGTCAAAAAACACCATTCGAGTTAGCGATATCCCCACCGCTGATTAGGGAATAAACCCTCATCGAGAAATCAAGTGCTTGAATCGAATCCCAGTGCTCGACAATTCTGCCATCTTCGATGCGCCATGTGTCGATGATGTTCATCCCTTTTTGATCATTTCCTCTGTCCTCTCTATCTAATGTGGCATGTGAATGGAAGATCACGTAATCGCCGTCTACGTAGATATGTTTAACATCATAGGCATAGTCTGGGTAGTCTTCGACAAACTCTTCCAAGAAGTTAACTAAGCCTGTCACTTTATCAGGTAGATTTCGATTGTGCTGTACATAAGAGCTGTCGTTATAGTGCTCCAGGATGTAGCTAAAATTGTGATTATTCATGAGGTTTTGAACGAAATCAGTAATCAATTCTGCATTCTCAACCTCTTGTTCTGACCAATTCGTTTTCTGGAGCGATGGCAGATCAATGATCAACGTGTCTTTAGATTGCGCGTGTACCACTGTGCTTGCAAATAGAAGAATAAGTGAGGTAAGTGATTTAAACATAGGTAACTCCAATGGTCGTCTTGCTATTTAGGTATACATTGATAACCATAGTAATTAATAGTAACCTACATAACAAGAAGGCACCAAATACTTAGTTAGGCACTTTTTGGTAACCAATAGATTGAGAAGGGAGCGACAAATGGCAAAGAAAGTTAACTCAGAAAGGCGTGTTTTTCACAATAATGAAGATTGCCCTGTACGTAATGTTGTAGCGCAGATTGGCGATAAATGGTCGCTTTTGATCCTCTTTGCTCTTGTAGATGGCTCAGAACGATTTAATGCTCTGAAATCAAGAATAGAAGGAATCTCTCAGCGAATGTTGACCCAAACTCTTCGTGATCTTGAACGAGAAGGTTATGTGAATAGAACTGTTCATCCTGAGGTGCCTGTACGAGTAGAATATGAACTAACGAAGTTGGGGCGGGAGTTGGTTAAGCCTTTGTACGAACTGGTTTGTTGGGCTGATGAGCACCAAGAAGAAGTAAAGCACTCTCGAAAGGTTTACGATGAAAAAAATTAATCTTGTTTCAAAGTTGGAATGGATATTAAACCATAAACATCTGTTGCATTTATAAGTTTGAGACAGGTATGTACAGTCCATTGATTTAGTCGTACGTACTTTCCCTTTGAACATTCTCACATTATCATTGTCTCAGTTTTTATCTTTGATGTGAATGTATGGTGTATGGAATGAAACATTTGATGTTGGCAGCACTCCTATCTAGCACTTTCCCAGTGAGTGTGTTGGCTGATGATGTGTTGGGTGTTCCCAATGTAGAACCAGAAGATGAGGGCTGTTTGAGTGTTGTGTGTAAAAACACTATCGAGCCAGAAACGGTTGCTAAAGCAGGTGAGTTTCCAGACCGTGAGGGCAATGAAACCCTATCCGCATTAGGGAGCGTACTCTTTGCAGCAGGAGAAATGGGGTTAGCCGAGAACTTACAAACAGAAGATCCAGAGCTGAGCACGACTAGGTAGTACAGGAATGGTACTATGACGGGATTCGCTCTCTTCTAAATTAGTGTTCTCTATTTTATAGTAATACTAATATCTGAGTATCTTTGATACGCTCAATAAGTGATTCAAAAATAAAGACCGAGCCTCGTGCTCGGTCTTTTCGTTTGTGAGATGTTTTCTCACTTTTGAATCCTAAGTAATATCTCAATTTCGCGACTAGAGTGATGGGTTCCAAAGTTAGCTCGCAATCATTGTTTTCAGTCTGTTATGTATGTTTCCACAACGATTAGTATGAGTGTGCTTTCACAACACTCGAATGGAAGAAAACAAGGAGAAAACATGAAAAAGTCACTAACAGCACTTGGTCTTGCTTTGGTATTTGTGAGCTCCGCGAATGCGGCGAATTGGGGCTACGAGGGGGAGCATGGACCTGCTCATTGGGGGGAGTTTGCTTCCGAATGTGCTAAAGGACAAAACCAAAGCCCAATTAATATTCAATCGTCTACTGAGGCCAAACTAGATAAGCTTCAATTTGATTATCAAGGTAAAGCGATTTCACTGCTAAACAACGGTCATACCTTACAGACGAGTTTAGAAGGGAAAAATACACTGACGATTGATGGCAAAGAGTTCGTATTAAAACAATTTCACTTCCACACGCCATCAGAAAACCATGTAGATGGAAAGGAATACCCTCTAGAAGCGCACTTTGTGCATGCTGATAAGGCGGGTCACCTAGCCGTTGTTGCAGTGTTCTTCAAACTGGGTAATGAGAATCCAGATCTAGCTAAGTTACTGCAAAACATCCCTAATAAAGATCATGATGTTGCTATTGAAGTCCCGTTTGATGCGGACGCGCTTATCCCAAGTGATAAAGACTACTACCGTTTTAATGGTTCTCTAACGACTCCGCCTTGCTCTGAAGGGGTTCGTTGGTTGGTGATCAAAGACACGAAAACGATCTCACCTGAGCAGGTGAAAGAGCTTGCTAAAGCAATGGGACACAACAACCGTCCAATTCAGCCGCTTAATGCGCGTATGATCCTTGCTCGGCAGTAATCCGCGCTCACACAGAGAAAGATCCCACTAAAGCTAATGAATGGCAATCAACCTGTTTTTGCCATTCATTTTCTAACCCAAGCGTCGCATCATCCCTACCGTAACCGTTTTGGCATCTGTTGCTAGAATGTTCTTATCGTAAATAGTCGTGAAGAATGCCCTCTAAATACTGCATAGCCAATGAGGACAGGATTTTATTTTTCATCGTCTTTAATGGCTTAATTTGTTAGCGTAATGTAACTTAAAACCTCAATTAAGCTTGAGGTTGGCATTTGTAAGAGCAAGAGGAAAAGCATGGAAATCAGTGTTGGTGAGGTAGCAAAACGTTCTGGAGTAAAGGTTTCAGCACTGCACTTTTATGAGCAGAAAGGACTCATATCAAGCTGGCGAAACCAAGGCAATCAAAGGCGGTATCACCGCAGTGTACTTCGTCGTATTGCGGTAATTAAAGCTGCTCAACAAGTTGGACTATCCCTCGAAGAAATCAAACAGGCATTAGAAGAGTTGCCCAAGCATCAAGCGCCAAACAAGCAACAGTGGGAAACCATGGCAAGTCATTGGCATGCACAATTGGATCTAAAAATTCAAAAGCTAAAAGCATTGCAAAATGACTTAGGCGGGTGCATTGGATGTGGCTGTTTGTCGCTTGAAACGTGTGCGTTAAGAAACCCAGAAGACGTATTAGGGAAAGATCATTCGGGGTCGAACTTAACGTTGGATGATTAGGGGCAACTAGCCCCTAGTGACGAGAATGTGGTTCTATTCTTTATCAAAACTATCGACGACGATAGCGCCCATTGAAGCTGGCATGGTTATGACTATTACGCGTTTAAGAGCGATAATTGGGTCGGTAAACATTGGCAATTTGTTGATGCAAAATAGAACCAGAGCAACAACTACAGCGGCAATAAAATAAGCAATCACGACACGAAAAATAAATACCGTAATACGAGTATTGATGTTGCTTTGAAATACACTTTGATAGGCGAAAAAACCTAAAAAGAGTACTGAAAGGCTAAACAACATCAGTAAGTTAATAAAAGGCAGGCTTTCTCCTAGTCGCCATGCCTCTTCCGAAAATGAAATTGGCACGGCTAAAGCAAAAGCACCAACGAGAACTTGGCTGGCGTCTTCGAGATTGAAGTGGCTACTCATGCTTAGACTCTGTAGTGTTACTTGTGAGAAGTTGCTCGAAGCGTTCATGCCCATGAAGCAGTTCCAGATCTTGCTCTTCAGCTAACAAGTCGCGAATTGATGGACTGGCATCTATTGCACGCTCCAAATCTTCAATCGCTTGTTCTTCAATGCCGAGTCGAGAGTACGCACATGCACGTTGATAAAGCGCCGGTCCGTTAGTGTCATCTACTTCCAAAACGCGATTACATAAGCTCAGTGCCCAGTGGTATTCTTTGATCTCCATTGCGGCATCTGCTTTGTAAGTCAGTGCTTCCAAATCGCCCGGGCGAATCAGCAGAATCTCATCGTAGATATCGATACGTTGCTCTGGAGTTTGTGAGCTTTGTGCACGAAGCCATAAGTTATGGATTTCGTTGATTTTCTCGATTTCTTTGTTGTTCTCGCTGATGATGCGAGTTTTGCGTTTTAAGTCGCGTTCTAATGCTAGGAACTTTTTCTCGTATTCCTGAGCGATTTTTTCTAGTCGCTTGTCTGCCATTTCTTTGGTGTTGTGTTTAAATTCACGTAGTGACTGCCAACCGACAAAGGCAATTAGCGATGCAACACCTGCGATGATATAGAAGAAGTAGGTGACAGTGACGTTAGCGTAGTTCAATGATTTATCGGCTACGGTAAGCTCGCGGTCGGTGATCTCGACGACCATCCGTCGTTCTAAATCCTGTTGTTCCTGACGTAGAGACTTTAATTCGTCGAGGATATAACGTTCCATCAAAGGGCGATCTAAAAGGTCGGATTCTGAATACTTTTCTTCTGATGCTAGAGATGGGAAAGAGAGTAGAGCAGCGAAGAATATGCCGATGATTAAGCGCATAGAACGTCCTTTTGCGTCGAGAGTGGATGGATCTCTGAAACCATAGCAAATAGCGACTATGTTTAGCAAAGAACTCATGAAAAACACTTGTTTTATAATGTGTTCTGACGAGTCATTAGCTTTTCGTCTTGTGGCGGGCTATCTCACTTTGTAGGGCGTTTGCTCTTTTTACTCCGGTATTGTGTAAGTGGTCTATGCGAATTGATCTGGGCTGAACAAGCCTTGGATCAGTGTTTGCCACTCTTCTTTCAATACGCCATATTTGACCGAGTCGTAGTATTCGCCTTGGTAATAACGCACTTTACGAATTCGTGCTTCTTGCTGCATGCCGAGTTTCTCCGCACAGCGCATCATCCTCGGGTTACCTGACCATGTGGTTAATCCGACTCGCTCTATTTCTTGTGTGTCAAAGATATGGCTTATCCAAGGCACCAATGCGCTAAAACCTAACCCTTTGTTCCAGTAGTTAGAATCGTAAATGACGATCCCAGCTTCTAACCAACGCGTGCTCTCGCATTCCCAATACCAACTGACAGAGCCAACAGGTTTACCCTCGAACTCAATCAATAACATGTCTTCACCTTTTATTAGGCGTTGTAAGGTGTTGTTACGAAAGCCTTCCAGTGTCGGAGTTTGATATGGAAAGTAAGGACCATTAAATTTAGCCCATCGTTCATCTTCAGTAATTAACTGATATAGATTCTTTGCTTCTTCAGGGGTCGCGCGTCGCAGTGTCACGCCTTGGAAATGGTACATAGCTTACCTTTTAATTAACGTTTAATGGCGGTGACGCTGAACGTGTGCCAATGCTTTGTGTGTCCAACAGCTGTTGTGCCATCTTCATCTCGTTCGTGAAAATGAAGTATTTCATAACCTCCAAACAAAGTTTCCACTTGCTCTTTGGTGAAAGCACAGATGTTGGGGTGAGTATCTGCCTCAACCCAAGAATCGTTGATTCCTAACAAGTCGCCACAAAATACGCCGTTAGGTACTAGGGGCTGTTGACCCTTTCGCGGTTAAATTTTGTTCGAGATAAAATCGTTTTAGGCGAGGCAAGGAGTGTGCTGCCTAGTCATTCTAAGTAAATACTCCTTAACAAAGCATAAAACGATTTTAGCCGAACCCTCCGGGCAGCGTTTGTTGGTCATTTCTACTGCGTTATCGCCTTCTCATGTAGGCTAGCTACACAGCAAAGTCTCTGCCTTGTATAAATCCCCAACAATTCGCTGCAAAAATCAGCTCGAAAGGTCAACAGACCCTAATGCTTTGTTGATTTTTTGCCAGACCTTGGCGAAGTGTTCGCTAGGACAAAAGAACAAACTGGCGCTGGCGATAAATAAACTGCAAGCAGGATACGTAAAATCACTAAAACAAGAATGGGATATGGGATAGTGAGGGTTGCCTTCAAAGCGAGTTAAGCAGGTTTCGACAGCGTCTTGATGCGCATCGAAAGCATGAACGGTGTAGCCTCGACTAAGAAGATACTGAGAGTCTCTTCCAGTTCCACATCCCGCATCTATAGCGGTTTTATTATCGAGAGTAAGTAAATTCGCTGCACGCTCGACGTTGGGACGGTGCGGCTGCTGCGCGACCTTTTGATAATATTCGTTCCATTTTACTGACATCGTGATTCCTTTTTCACTATTCTATTTTTGTCGTATTACGTTTCAATAGAACACGACTCCCTTATGTTCTGAGCGGTGGGCTATTCTCTCTGGTTTCTGGTATTTAGCAGGCGCATAACGAGGGTTATAGCTGATCTTCAATTGGAAGTATGCCAGAGAACCAAGCGCCCATTTTTCTCCATACACTGGCTTCTGGCTCCGAATCGAATTCTTCACCAGTCTCCATATCAACCCACGCTATGTCGCCATCTTTGATTACGATTTTATAGGCATTTTCTCTGAGCTGTTTGGGCAACTGCGCTAAGGATTTTTGCACGTATTCAGGTTGTTCGATGACGACTGCCATTTCGGTATTGAGTTCAGCGGAACGTGGATCCCAATTCATGGAACCAACAAACAGAGTTTTACTATCGATCATCATGGCTTTGGCATGCAAACTTGCTCTGCTACTGCCCGTGAGACTCCATTTACTTTTGATTTTTGCGCTGGCTTTCACTTCCCAAAGCTTGATCCCAGCTTTAACCAAGTCTTCTCGGTATTTCGCATACCAACCATGAACGGCAAACACATCGTTCGATGCCAAGCTGTTTGTGACTATTGTGATGTCGATACCTCGCTTTGCCGCGTCCGTCAGTGCTTTTGTCCCAGATTTTGTTGGCACAAAGTACGGGGATATTAGTACAAAAGAGTTATCTACGTTTGCTAACAGTTCACTGAGGTTGGCAACAAGTTGGCTTTCTTGAGTTGCAATCTTATCGGGCAAGTCGAACCAAACTTCACCTTGTCCCCAGTATAAATTCAACTTGCCCTGTTGCAGTTCTTCGTAAAGATCGAGTTCTTTAAAATTATAAGGACCAGTAGAGAACTTTTCTTCTAATTTCAAGTTCTTAACTTGAGTTTTAATGGCATCGTCGGCAACTCTTTCTGATTCAGGCACAATCCATTCCATTGGGATCGCATACAAGCTGTTCCAGTAAAGGTCGAATTGATCCGCGGTTTGTGTCACAGCCTCGCCATAAAGCATGACATCGAAATCGCCGAATTCGACATTAGATTCAAAAGAGAAGTATTCATTGCCAATGTTTCTGCCACCAACAATCGCGGAGACACTATCTGATATTAGTGACTTGTTGTGCATACGACGATTAAGGCGGTCAAAGTCACTCGCAAGAGCAAATACGCGCGCGTCTCGGTATTGATGAGGATTGAACAAACGAATTTCGATGTTAGGGTGAGCATTCAGTTGCGCCATACCTTCATCATTGCGTTTTTGCATGTCATCCAGCAATAGGCGAACACGTACACCGCGTTGAGCGGCTTCATACAATCGCCATGTCATCAGTTGGCTAGTTTCGTCGCTACGGTAAATGTAGTACTGCAAATCCAAACTTTTCTCGGCGGATTCAATCAGAGCTATTCGAGCAAGAAGTGCGTCATTGCCTTGGTTTAGTGGATAAAAACCGGTATCAGAGTCTGGATCTTTGTCGTAGCTTTCAAAAAAAACAGCCAAAGCAGAATCATTTTGATAGCCAAATTGAAAGCTGGTGGATTTCTCACTTGGATCTCTGGGTTGAATGGATGAACACGCTGAGACCAGTAAGAGCATAGAGCCCAAGAGGGCTTTTGAGAGAGAACGTCGCAATGCACACTTCCTTGTTTATCATAACCTTTTGATTATATATCAAGCGTTGGTAACTGGTAATGCGAGCGGGTTAGGTTAAGTCGCAGTTTTCACATTCAAGGCAAAGAGCGCGAAACCACATTTAATGCATGAAAATGGAATATTATTCAGGCGGACAATATCATGTTTTTAACTTATGTTTTGTTGGTAAATGGTTAATATCACTAATATCTGGTGGTAATTACCAACACTGAACTACAAAAAATAGCTAGATTAATTTAACTTATTGATATTTAAAAAGTAAACGATTGGCACACCTATTGCGTATAAACGGTGAGTGTGAGAGGCCGTAACTTGCGAAAGTGGTTAAGTTTTTGTTAATTTTATTAACTTGCCATGGATAGTTCTTTTGTGATCGATAGTCACAAAAACAGCGGAAGCACGGCTCTTTTATAAAGTTGTCTATTTCAGATGCAAATATCTCACTGTTTGTCCGCGGGGAGTGTAAGGTCCAGTTACAAAATCTCGGATTTTTAACGTGGTCTTAAGGCGAATGCCTGATGGGGATGAATAGGAGAATACAAAAATAAAAAAGGATTTTTGATGTTAGCAAAACCAGTATTACGTTGGCTTTTACCCTTCGTCGTGATGGGGGGGGCTTATGCGGGCTATGCCGCTATCGCTGCGACCGCACCAGAAAAAGAGTCAACCAAAGACACCGTTACTGAACCTACAGTACAAACTTCTTCACTTTTTCCAACCGATCATAAAGTCGTAATCACCAGTCATGGTGAGATGGTCCCTTTTGAGAAAACCCACCTCGCTGCACAAGTCAGCGGTGAGGTCGTGAGTTGGCATCCAAACTTTGTCACTGGTGGCATCGTTAAACGTGGTGAAGTGCTATTCACGATTGAAAGTGATAATTACGAAGCGGCAGTACTCCAAGCTGAAGCCGGTTTAGCAAGCGCTCGTGCAGCTCTAATTGAAGAGCAAGCAAAAGCTGAGGTAGCGAAACGTCAAGCGAAGAAGTTAAGCGATAAACAAATTACAGACCTCTATTTACGCAAACCACAGGTGTTAAGTGCTCAAGCGCAAGTGAAGTCAGCGCAAGCAGCCCTGAAACGAGCAAAGCGTGACCTAGAAAACTGCAAAGTGGTAGCACCTTACGATGCTCTCGTTGTTGAACGCGACATCGGTGTCGGTCAATTTGTTTCTTCTGGTTCTCGCGTGGCTACGTTAAATAACATTGAAGTGGCAGAGATCCATGTTCCGATCGCAGGCTTTGACAGTGCGTTCCTCCCTGACTCCTTAAAAGAACTGCGAGCAACGGTGACCCAACAAGGTATTCTTTCAACAACGAGAGAAGGTAAGGTCGTTCGAGATTTAGGAATGATCGACAGCGCGACACGTATGATCAACATGGTCATTCAGGTGAAAGATCCTTATGGCTTAGATAACAAGCAGCCGCCGATTAAGTTTGGCTCGTATGTCGAAGTGAGTTTCACAGGTAAAGAACTAAAGCACATTTATCGCTTACCACAAGAGTTAGTGAAAAACCGAACGGTTTGGGTAGTGAATGGTGAAAATGAACTGCAACCAAGAACAGTAAACGTGCTTCGTGCAGAAGGTGAGTTTTTGCTTGTTGGGGAAGGCTTAGAGCAATCAGACATGCTTGTTCTGACTTTGCCTGAGTACCCGCAAAAAGGCATGGCAGTCCAAGTCGCAAAAAAGAATGACGACTCCGAAACCGTCGTACAGTAAGTAGGAGTCAATCATGGAAGAGAATCAACAAAAAGGCATTATTGCCTATTTTGCCAATAACTCTGTCGCTGCAAACTTAATGATGGTGTTCATCATCGTAATGGGCATCGTGAGTTTCTTATTCATTCAACGCCAAATGTTCCCGAATGTTGAGGTCAACTACATCAATATTCGTGCTGCTTATCCAGGTGCTTCTCCACAAGAAATTGAAGAGAGTATTTTGGTGAAAGTGGAAGAGTCGATTAAAGACGTCACCGGCATCAAAAAGACGGTCGCACGCGCATCCCGAGGCAGTGCGCATGTGTCGATTGAAGTGGATGTGAACGCGGACATCAAACGTGTGTTGGACGATGTAAAGCAAAGAGTGGACACCTTATCCAATTTGCCTGCGGGCATGGAGCCGATTAACGTTTATCAAGTGGAGTGGCGACAAGAAGTGATTGAGATGGGGTTAGTCGGGGACCGACCTCTTGAAGAACTCAAACCTATTGCTAAACAAGTCGAAGATGAGCTTCTGCAACTACAAAACGTTATGTTGGTGGATCTCAGTGCGCCAGAGGAAGAGATTGCGATTGAAGTCGACCCACTTGTTTTGCGTAAGTATGATCTAACACTGAATGACGTGAGTAATGCGATTCGTCGCTATTCTGCTAACTTCTCCGCAGGTGAGGTGAAAACCAACGCAGGTATGATCGCGGTTCGTATTGAGAACCAGTACTACCATGGCGATGAATTTCGAAATATCCCCGTTAAACTCGGCGCAAATGGCGCCAAGGTGTTACTGCAAGACATTGCAACCATCAAAGATGGCTTCACAGAAGAAGATCGTTACTTTGAATATTCAGGTCAAAACGCAATTTACATGGCGGTTCAAGCCACGCGCGACCAAAACATCATTCCTGTTGCAGAGTCTGTTCGTAACTATATTGAAGCAAAGAACAAAACGTTACCTAGCGATATTCAGTTAAAAGTACTGGTTGATATGACCTATTACCTCAATGGTCGTCTCGATATGATGCTGAAAAACTTGCTTCAAGGTGCGGCGCTTGTAGCGATCATGCTGAGCGTGTTCTTGCGTTTCCGCTTGGCGATGTGGGTAATGTTAGGGCTGCCAGTGTGTTTCCTAGGCGCAGTGATGATGATGCCCATGCTTGGTATCACTGTAAATATCGTTTCTTTATTTGCCTTTATTATGGTACTCGGTATCGTTGTCGATGACGCTATCGTGACTGGGGAAAGTGCTTATAGTGAAATCGAAGAGAAGGGCGGTGGTGTCGAAAATGTTGTCACTGGCGTTAAACGTGTTGCTACCCCAGCTACCTTTGGTGTGTTGACTACGATTGCGGTATTTGCACCTTTCCTGCTTTCTAGTGGTATTGATAGTGCTTTCTTTTATGGCATTGCTGGTGTTGTGATCCTGTGCCTTACCTTTAGTTTGATTGAATCTAAGTTGATTCTTCCGGCTCACTTGGCGCATACGAACTTCAAACCAATCAAACCAGATGGATGGCGTGATAGCTTTAACAAGCGTTTCTTTGGTTTTGTGAATGGTCCTTACCGTAGTTTTGTTAAAGCGTGTACGCATTGGCGCTGGACTGTATTTGCCTTCTTCTGTGGCTTGCTTCTTATTAGTGCAGCCTTGGTGAGTTCTAACTATGTGCGTGTGATTCCGAATCCAAAGGTACCAACGGATTATCCTGCGATTACGATTGAAATGAATGACACGGTATCGAGTGAGCAAACCATTAATGCGCTAAAAACCATTGAAGGTGTGATGCAAGAAATCGAAGATCAGATCATCGATGAATACGGTCAAGGTATGACTCGTGACGTGCTGTCTTACAACCGCAGTCGTACTGAAGGTCGCATTCTTGTGCCACTTGTCGATGAAGAATTACGTCCATTTAATACCTTTGAGCTTGCGCGTCGTTGGCGTGAAGCTATGCCTGTGATTCCGGGAATGAAGAGCTTTAAGATCCGTGAGCAAAGTGCAGGCGGTGGTGATCGTGATGAGTTTGGTTACTTATTGTTTGGTTCGGATATTAACGAGCTGAATGAAGCTGGTCGTTACTTGATTGGTCGACTGCAGCAAGAAGAAGGTTTGTATGACGTATCTTCGTCTATCGATTCCGGTAGCAAAGAAGTTCTACTATCACTTGCTCCAGTTGCTTACGACCTTGGTTTGGATCTGACGATGATTGCAGAACAAGTTGGTGGCAGTTTCTATGGTGGTGAAGCGCAACGCATCATTCGTGATGGTGAAGAAATCAAAGTCATGGTGCGTTACCCGCAATTGACTCGTGAAGCGTTTTCTTCTTTACGCTATGCAGTGATCACGACGCCAGCAGGGAAAAAGGTCATGCTGGGTGATGTGGTTAAGATCAACGAACAACCGGGTGTGAGTAGCATTCGACGAGAAGGTGGTTACCAAACCGTTTACGTTTATGGTTCTATTGATGAAGAGTTGGTTGAACCTCAAGAAGTTGTGAAGGTAATTGACGACAACATCTTACCGGACATGAAGCAAGCTTTCCCGAGTGTGAAAACGGAATTGGGCGGTGATATTGAAGAGCAAGCTGCGCAGCGTAACGAGCAAATCATGTTCTTCATTGCAGGCATGATCATCGTATACATCTTGCTGGCTGTGCCGTTGAAGAGCTATACCCAACCGTTGATCGTCATGTCGGTGATTCCGTTTAGCTTAACAGGTGCGATTTGGGGACACTTCTGGCTGGATATGGACATCAGCATGATGTCGACGTTTGGTTTGATCGCAGCAGCGGGTGTGGTTATCAATGATTCCTTGGTGATGACAGATTACGTCAACCAGGTGCGTGAAAAAGGTATGAGCATCAAGCAAGCAGTCGTTGAGGCTGGGTGTGCACGTTTCCGAGCGATCACGCTGACATCGATCACGACGTTTGCTGGTGTTTTACCCATCATGTTTGAAACCAGCTTGCAGGCTCGATTCGTTATCCCTATGGCAGTAGCCCTTGGTTTTGCAGTGCTGTTTGCTACTGTACTTACCTTGATTTTGGTGCCTTGTTTGTACCTGATGCTTGAAGACATTAAAAACATTTTCCGGGCAATCAAACGCTTTTTCGGGCGTGTGATGAGTAAGTTCAAGAAGCCGTCAGCGAATACAACTGGTAGAGAAAGTATGCAAAGCTAGTTTCACCTAGAACGAAATTACAAAGCAGTCTTCGGGCTGCTTTTTTTGTTCCTTAAGCGAACTGAAATGAACTTCCTATACTATAAATTGAGTGAATGGTTAAATATTCATAAATTTGCCTGGTTAATTTAACACTGTGTGTGTGAAATTCGCCACCGAGCAGATGGTAGAAAAATGATGTTTATTTTAAGTTATTGATATTAAAGGTTTAAAAAGTTGGCATTCTATGTGCAATGTATAGGATGCAACCCAATGAACTGCTAATCCCTAAGGAGCTTATTATGCAAAGCGTATTTCTATCTACTCTAGGTCTTATTGCTGTAATGTCATCACCAATCGCTGCTGCTAACACTCTAGACAAAGATGAGTGGAGTGCAGATCTACGTCAAGAATTTACAACAATGAAGCATGAGGCAGTTGCGGACATCCAACAAATGAACATGGACGCCATTGATGAACGTGATGAGCGCATTGTTAAACACATCAAAGAACAACAAGCGCAGTTGGTAAAGATCAAGTGCCAGAAGATAGAGGCAACCAAATCTTAAGCTCTGACGTTAAAGATTCCGTGTTAGTCACAAGGAAGCGCGATTAACCAAAGTACATCCGATACAAGGGCGACGTGATGAATTATCGGCGTCAATCTTGTTGCTCTGTTTGCCAATCTATTTAACTAGGTTGGCTTTTTTTGTGTTTACGAGTTAGTGAAAACGAACGATATATCTGGCGACATGATAGGCAACAGTAGTGAGTTGAAATAGTTAGAAAGAAAAAAGCCCGCGAAGAATACCTTCGCGGGCGAAAAAAGGGCACCAATTTGGGTGTCTATTCATTTTGGAGATGGTCGAACGTCCATATCATACTGACAATAGGCTTGGTGAGAGGCTTACCACCAGTGCGACCAACGGGGCTAAAGTTAACATTGTTGTAATCATTGTTAAAATGTTAATTCTTCAATCAATGATTTCATTATCGTTAGTTCAAATTGTGAATGTGTTGTCTGTGTGTGTTTTTACTGTGCTAAATGTCGTTTTTGATAATAAAACTTATCATAAACGCGGTACCTGTCATTTGAATTAGTTATATAAAAGTCAACATATCGCATTCTCAATTGTTCATATTTGCACTTAATGCCTCATAATAACCTTTTAATTGTTACGTGTTTGTGTGGCTTTTAACGTTTTTCACTGAAAACAAAAAGAGCGACCTAAGCCGCTCTTGTTTGTTTTGATAAGGAAACTTATCGGATTGTTTTAGATCTCTTCGTGCTTATGAACTAGACCGAAGTCAGCCAAAATGGCATAAGCGGCAGGAATCATAAACAGTACCAACAACGTCGAGGCGAAAATACCAAACACGATAGAGATAACCAGAGGTTGGATAACTTGGGCTTGCAAACTGGTTTCCGTTAGCAACGGTAGCAAACCTGCAGCGGTTGTCATCGAGGTTAGGAATACGGCACGGAAACGTTCTCTACTCGCTTTAACGACAGAATCATGAACATTGTCACCTTCATCTACATGATGGCGTATGTACTGTACTAGCAGGATTGAGTCGTTTACTACGATACCAGCCAATGAGACAAAGCCCATCATGCTCGGCATACTTAAGGAATGCCCAAGCACAATATGCCCCCATACTACCCCGATAAAAGCAAGTGGGATCGCGAGCATGACTACAAACGGTTCCAAGTAACTTCGGAATTGGTAACTTAGGATGGCAAACACGCCAAATAACCCAAGCAAGAAGCCTTTGCTCATAGAGGCTCCGGTCTCGGCGGTGTCTTTAGCTTCACCTTCAAAGTCGAAACGTAACCCAGAGTACTTCTGCATCAATTTTGGCGCTTCATCTTGTTGGAATTGGCGAATGATAGCGGTTGAGTTTGCCTTGGTGTTGTCGGTATCACCAAATACGCTCACCGTGCGCAATCCATCAATACGTTGGATGCGTACGTAGTTGCGCTGGAAATTCAATGTTGCAATGGTCGCGAGCGGAATTTGGCTACCGTCTGGCAAGATAATCGGAAAGTTCGCCAACTGTTGTAAGTCGCCTGCTTGCGTTTTATCTAGTCGAACTTCTATCGAAATATTCTCAACGCCGACTTGGATTTCGTCAGCGGTTTGACCAAAAAATGCCGCACGCAGTTGGTTTGCAACAAGCTGACCATTGATGCCATAAGCTTCTGCGCCGGGACGCAATTTAACCAGAACTTCCTCTTTACCCATGCGCATGTCATCTAGCACGCCATGAACACCGTCAAATTGATTAAGATACTGTTGAATATCAATCGAAGCTGCTTTCAATGCATCAAGATCATCATGTTTTGCACGAATTTCTATCGCTCGCCCACCCGGTCCCATCGTGGGCTGTTTGAATACCAGAGAGATGGGGTCTGCGAGTTCTCCAATATCTTCACGCCATGCTGAGATAAAGTCATCAATGAGAGTGTTGCGGCTTTCTGCCCCTAACAAGTCCAATCTAACTGTTGCGATATGGGGACCTGATTCGTTGGCATCGGCATTCGTGTTGAATTGACTGGTTATGTGTAGTACGAGCGGATTACCGCCTTCAACTTTTTCAGTCCATTCTTTATCGAGCTTTTGCGCTGATGCGACGATCTTATCTACCACGGTCTCTGTTTGGGATAGTGAAGACCCAGGAGGAAGAATGATACGAGCTTCGGCAATATCACCGTCTAGCTCAGGAAAGGGCTGGAACTTAAGCAAACCGCCAATTAACGTTGCGGCAGAAATCAGCAGCAAAGTAATGACACTGCCCATGAAAGCGTAGCGATACTCAACCACTTTATCTACGGCATTGACCAGCGTGGTATTACGGAAGTTCTCAAAAGATGCCAGTAGCTTTTGTTTGAACTTTGGTGTGGTCTTTTCCTGTTTTTGTTTATGCAGTGAATGAGATAAGTGGTTGGGTAGAATCAAAAATGCTTCCACTAAGCTCAAGCTTAATACCAAGATAAGTACTTGCGGAACCGCCTTTAGCACTGCACCCATTTCACCTTGTAGAAACAGCAGGCTACCAAAGATGCAAACGGTGGTTAAGAAGGAAGAAATTACACCCGGTAAAACTTTCTTAACGCCTTTGATAACGGCGTCATCGATCTCTTCGCCTCGGTCAAGGTGAGCGGCAATGGACTCTGCTATAACGATTGCGTCATCCATCATGATACCGATCGCCATTAGCAAGCCGACTAAGGACATAATGTTGATGGATAGTCCAAGCTGTGCCATCAAAAACAAGCCACCTAAAAATGCAACAGGTAAACCGGCGGCAACCCAAAATGAATAGCGAAAGCTAAAAAACAACCACATCGTAGCGAAGACCAAAATGATACCTTGCCAGCCATTTTTGACCATCATAGTAAGACGATCCCAAAGCACCGACGAGAGATCATTGGTCATTTGTAGCATGACTCCGTCTGGCGCGTTGGCTTGCTGTTCTTCCACAAATTGAGCGACACGTTCTTTGATTCTGAGAGCATCGTCTTCTTTGTTTTTACTGATCTTTAGAAGGGCAGAAGGGTGACCATCGAAGAGTACTTTCTGCTCATCTAATTCGAAACGATCTGTAATCGTAGCGATGTCTTTTAAGCGAATGATTGAGCCATTCGGACCTGAACCAACAACAATAGTTTCTAGTTCTTCTGGCGTAACGCGGCGTTCGTCAAAACGAATCAGGAAATTTTTGTCTGGTGTTTCAACATTACCACTTGGTAACTTAACGTTTTGACGACCAATTTGCTCCGCAATATCACCCACACTCAGACCTAATTGTCGAATCGCTTGTGTATCAAGCTCTACCCTGTATTGATGATCCGAGAAGCCTGCCACATCGACCAAAGACACGCCGTAATCGAGTTTTAGTGTGCGTTTAAGTTGTTCGGCATACCCTTTTAATTCCGGCCAAGTCGTATCTGCAGTGATTGCCACATCAACGACAGGCTCGTTCCAATCCAGTTCTTGAACTACGGGCGACTCAATTTCTTGTGGGAAGTCATTGATCGAGTTAATTTGAGTTTGAACGTCAACGAGCATGCGACCGATATCGGCGTCCTCATTTAACTTTAAGATGAGACGAGCTGACCCTTCAATAGCTTCACACTGAGTTTCTTCAATATTAGCGAGTCCATCTACGGCGTCTTCCATACGAACACAGATACTCTCTTCCACTTCTTGAGGGGATGCTCCTGGATAAACCACGCCAGCAAGAATATAAGGGGGATCGAACTCCGGAAAGGTTTCTCGCTTGATGCCAGAGAGGGAAGAAATACCCAAGATAAGCAACGTCAACATCAACAAATTGGCTGCGGTTGGGTGTTTTGCAAAGAATCGGATCATGAGTCGGACCCCTCAGTCACCGTTTGGCTCTGCTCTGATGCTTCCTTCAACAACATGCCGTTGATAGCAGGCAACAGGTCATTAATGATCAACTTTTGACCTTGTTCCAAGGCACCTTCGACAACGACTTGGTTGTCGCGTCGATAGAGTACCTCAACAGTCACGATTTGAAGGCGGTTATCTTCACCCATCAGGTAGATCTTGTCTCCATGGAGCGCGCGTTCAGGAATAACCCAGCTTGGATTCTGTTGTCCTTCAATCAACGCACGTACAAACATACCGTTCACGAGAGGTGGTACAGACGTTGGTTTCAATGCTCGATAATCTTGCTCAATCTCCAATATCACCCCAGCGGTGGCTTGGCTTGGATCCACCGTCTCACTGATACGCGCGACTTTAGCAGACCAAGACGCAGATAGGTTGCCGCTATTAAGCTCAATAATGGAGTGGATAGCATTCATATCAGGTTGTGGGATACCAGACTCATCACGTACAAACTCACCGATGCTTGAAGCAAGGGTTTGCATATCATGTATCGACAGCTGAGCTTCAACTTCCATCACATCAATGCCATGCCCTGTGACCATAGTTTGTTGAAGGTTCACTACTTGATTTTGTTCGATATCCACCTGAGCAATGCGCAGATCATATGGGAGCGTGATGATGGTTTTATCAAGTGAACGTTTCGCCTCATCCACTTTCGAGGCGTTGACCTTAACTAACGCCTCAGCGACACGCTTCTCATCTGGCATCAAACCTATCTGATTTTCAATATCAAGCACCAACTTACGCTGAGAAAGCGCACTTTGCTCTTGTTGATCCACATCAGATTGCGATGTTAAGCCTTTCTTGCGTAGGTTTTGCTTACGAGCAAGTTCTTTGTTGGCGATCACTAAACGATTCGCTTCAATTTTGAGTGTGCTTTTTAAGTTCGCTTCTTCTTGGTTTAGCTTAGCCAGAGAGGTGTGTGCAGACTTAAGGTCGGCTTGAGCTTGAACCAGTTTTAATTCGTAATCGAGTGGATCGATCCTTAAGATCTCCGTTCCTGCTTGTAGTACTTGCCCTTTTTCCAATTGTGGGTGGCGATAAACTACTTTTCCAGTGACTTCGGCGATAGCCTTCCACTCAATTTTGGGTGTAATTTTTCCGAACCCAATAGCGATAGGTGCAATGGCTTTCAGTTCAAGAGGAATAGTTTCGACTAACCTTGCGCGATCCCCCGCAGGTTTTACTGGCAAATCTGGTTTGAGGTTAATTGCCAAGAGCAGAATGACGATCCCGGCAGCAAGGGCAGGAAAGAACAGCAATTTTTTATTCATTTTCATATTGGTCGCCCGAGTCTAAGAGTCCATGTTTCATCAGTTGTATGTTGTGTTCGAACAACCGGTTCAAGAATGCTTCTGAGAGTTCAATACCGTGTATGGCGAGCAGCGCTGGTGGTGCCATAAAAGGGAAAACCATTAAGCTGATATAAGAGACACGACAAAGTTGCGGGTCAGCTCCCTTTCGCAGAACACCACTGTCGACCAACTTATCGAAGATAACCCCTTGCATTGGTTGGCTGATGTCGGCAAATACTTTTTCAAGTAACTTTCGTTGAGTTTCGGAAGGAGGCATGTGCATGACTTGAGCTATTAAGCGAGGAAACTGCGGCACTTTGATCATTTCTCGGTAATAGGTACGCATTAAGTCGAGAAAATTTTGCTCACTGCTGTCTGATACGAGAGCTTGCAATTGCTTCTGCATGGGTGACAGTGTCTCGCGCAGCATCGTTTCAAATAGCCCTTCTTTATTTCCAAAGTAGTAACGAATCATCGCGACATTCACTCCAGCCTTTTGTGCGACCAAACGAGTGGATACTTTGTCGTAGGCCATGATGGTGAAGAGCTCGCGTGCGTGGAATATTAACTTTTCACGAGCATCAATTTGGTCTGTGGGTCTTCCTGCCTTTCTTTGAGCTTTTGTCACCGTCGCCTCTCAAAATATTAAACATTTGATTAATTATAAGACGGCGATTGGTTATACGACATACGAAAAATTCATCGCTATTTAATCAATTGATTAATTTGTGATGAAGGTGACTTCGAGCAACGAGAGGAGCAGTACGACTCGCATTATGAGTAAGCTAACATCAATGAAAACGATATGTTTCTCAATAAGATATAATTCTCTAGTCAATCGAAAAATCAGTATTTCCTCTTCATAACCATCTCGAACTGAATCTGTTTTCAATTACCATTCTGAGTTAATACAATTTGAAGGACGGCGAAATGACTTGGGAATTTATTGGAAGAAAAGATGCATTTGACTACATCACTGTAAATAATAGATCTGCGGTTGAACTGGATCAGTTTCTCAGTCGCAAAATCACTATTCCTACTTCTCTTTTTAGCGCAAAAAAGATAAATATTTCTAGGCAAGCTCTATTGATGCTTGCTTCTCTAAACGAGTATGACCAAAAACAGGTAGTCAAAGAGATGTATTTTGTGTCGGCAAACCCAAGCGCCAAGTCTGTAGTAAGGCATAAACGTAATCCATTAGTAAGAATCTTTCGCTCTACTTACCCGTTTAAAAACTACCATTACTTGATAACCTGTATCCTTAAGGATGGTATGGTTGTTATCCATGACATAGCATTTGACGAGAGGTTACATGGAGGTGCAAAATCGATTAATTCTCAACAAAGGACTCAAATGTATCTTGTGAAAAAAATGCAAGGCAAGGATGGAGAATATAATGGAAAACAAGATAATGATGGTGCGATGGCTCTCTTATCGGAGTGGGATCACAATTCAGCTGATCAGACTCATCAAGTAAATACTTTACACGCCTCAGTAAATGGGATGCTGAATGACTATCAAAAAGCTGCAACCTTAATGGGTCTACATACTCAAGTCGCATATAATGAAGACCGACCAAGGGAGTATACGTTATTCCATAATCCCTCGGATGGGTGGCACTTTGATATTATTGAATGTGGTTTTGATAAATTCAAACTTACCTCACATAATGCCCAGCACTTAGCTACTGTAATGAAGCAATGCGCTGAGCAGAGGAAAAAAGTTAAATGGACGGTTCACAGTCAAGGGGCCATCATTTTCAACACTGCGCTTATATGGGCAAAGAGAAAGTATCCAACTTTAAAGCTGACCAATCAAGAAGTTGCGGTTCATGCTGGAGGGGTCAATACAGAAAAGATCGAGGCTAATGCAAACAGGATTGGAATGAAATTCAATTCGGGGAAAACCAGAACTAATCCATTTGACCTCGTTCCTAATATTGCTGCGAGGCAAACACCGTTATCTCCTAGCAGTCTCGTAAGATGTTGTAAGTTCATTGGATTGGTAATAAATGGAGAGGTGACCGAGAGCCCCCATACATTACCATACTTTGGTCTTGTGTCTTATAGGCAACAGCTAATGATGTCTGGGACGAAAAGAGCTTTGAAACGTGTTAAAGATGTAGATACGTATTTATTAAAGAACAAGGGATAATGTGTGGATTTTTTCAAAGTGTATAAAGAAGGTTTTCGTGGAAAACCAGATTTTTCTAGCTTACTTCATAATATTTTTAAAATTGACGACTTCGTTATTTTATTTGAATGTCCAGATAATATATTTGAAGGCGCTGTATACGAAGATAAAATTGAATTAAAGAACTTTGATATTAATTCAGTTAAGGAAGATCATGATAGTATAATTAAGCTGGCTTATGTTAATTTTTCTTTTAGTAGAGTTATTTTTAACCCTATAGCACCTGTAAATAAACAAGGTGATCTTTTTGTTAGGTTAGGAATAAAATCAATAGATAGTTGTGTGAAAACAACAGAACAACTATCAGATTATTTAGAAAAAGAGTATTTTGATTTTTATCACGACCCAAATCCAAGTTCGGATTCTAAACGTGGATATCATACGGAGTTAATGAAAAAATTTATAAAAAGAGCCAATCGTCAATGGGGAGAATCCCCAGAATCTGAAGAAATGATATCAGAAAAAAGACAATACCTTATCGATGGCTTTTACCGCGGTTATCCACCAATAAAATGTAAAAATGTAAAAATAGGAAAGCACACGTTTTCAAAGTATTTAGAAGGAAGTTTAAAGTATAAAGGGGAGTTTAGTCGAGTATATAATTTAATCATCAAAGATGGATTTTGCCTAAGTATTGAGTTTTGGTACGCAACTCAATATGGCTATCCCCAAAAAAAGTTTTTGAAATGGATTGAAGGAGCTGACGAGACATTTGAAAAAGAAATGTTAGAACGATTGGAAATGTCAAACTGTATTGACTCTAAGCTAGAAAGAAAAGTAGATATAATTACACGCAATGTCAGTTGATACAAGATTTTTTAATTATCTTTTTTGCGATGTTTTATATGGTTAATACTATTTTGTTAATTACA
>NZ_JAPPTO010000040.1:0-33487 GCF_027587135.1 Vibrio sp. MM46 | reverse complement strand
TTTCTAACATTTTCAGCAACTTAGTTGCTCGTCGTTAGGGGTGCGTATCTTACTTCACACCGTGAGAGAGTCAAGCATTTTTTTAAATTCTTTTTTCTCTCTTCCGACTCGCTGTGTGACTTTCGTCTCACTCCGTGTCGGTGGATGCGCAGTATAGGGAGTTGAGAAATTAGCACAAGCGTTTTTTGCAAAAAAACTTTCAACCGAACAAATAACAAACACTTTGTTCAGATATACGGCAAAACAGAGGATCTTTGACGTAATTATTCGATCCTAGAGAGGAGTAAAGTCAGACTTCATTGCAGTCTTCTCGTAGTTTTTCGTCACGTTCTCCTCTTCTTTTCACAGAAATTAAAGGTAAGCCATCTTACCAATAACCAGTTTCGACTATGGTCTACTTAAACAAAAATCGATTTTTGATTCAGATCACTGCACTTCCTTACATATCGATCAAGAATGATTCTCGTTATCATTATTGGAGAGTTATTCATGAAAGCCGCAGTTGTTAGTGAATTTAAAGGTCCGCTTGTTATCAAGGATATTCCTTTACCCAACGTTAAACCTCGTGATGTACTCGTAAAGGTTCATGCATGTGGTGTTTGTCATACTGATCTGCACGCTTGTCATGGCGATTGGCCGGTAAAACCCAAAATGCCTCTGGTACCAGGACATGAAGGTGTGGGTGAAATCGTCGAAGTTGGCAGCGAGATACATCATCTCAAAGCAGGTGATCGTGTTGGTGTTCCTTGGTTGTATAGTGCATGTGGTCATTGCGACTATTGTTTAGAAGGGCAAGAGACGCTGTGTTTAGATCAACATAACGCTGGTTATTCCGTTGATGGCGGTTATGCAGAGTTCTGTCTTGCTCATGGTGAGTACGTCGTGAAGATTCCAGATGGCTTAAGCTATGTGGATGCAGCTCCCCTCTTCTGTGCAGGTGTTACCACTTATAAAGCGCTCAAAGTAACAGATGTAAAACCAGGTCAATGGGTGGCAATTGTCGGTGCAGGTGGTTTAGGTCATTTAGCCATTCAATATGCTGTAGCTATGGGCATGAATGTTATTGCTGTAGATACTGGTGATGAGAAGCTCGCACTCGCTAAAAGTCTAGGTGCGCAACACACCATCGACTTTATGAAAGAGAAACCATCAGAGCGTATTAAGACCATCACTAATGGCGGCGTGCATGGCGTTGTATGTACTGCAGTATCGAAGCCTGCATTCCAAGAGGCTTATCACTCCATACGCCGTGGTGGCGCATGCGTTCTTGTTGGTCTTCCTCCTGAAGAGATGCCAATCCCTATCTTTGATACGGTGCTAAATGGTGTCAAAGTGATTGGCTCTATTGTTGGCACACGCAAAGACTTGCAAGAGTGCTTACAATTCGCAGCAGAAGGAAAAGTAAAAGCCATTACCGAAGTTAAACATCTTGAAGATATCAATGACATCTTTGCTGATATGGAGAAAGGCGAAATTAATGGGCGTATCGTGATGGAGTTTGCCTAGCTTTGGCTGTTGATATCTTTTCTATATAGATAGCAAAAAAAGAGCGGCACTTTCATGCTGCTCTTTTGGTCTTTGCTTTTTACTTGGGGTACTTCAGGTGAAGTCTTGGAAAAGTTATTCTTCTATATAGAAGAAAAGATCAGAGCATCCTTGCCCTTCTCTTTACGACAGAATAGTTAGGGGTATATCTAAATGCCGTTATTGTTCGATAACGCATTGAGCTCGTAAGAGTGGAGCATGCTTGCATTCCCAATAGCGTCATCTTCGAGAGGAACTTAGTTCTTCAATACTTTTACGGTGTAGCTACCATCTTTTTGTTGGTATAGACCGTGGATGTCGGTTTCGAAACCTGGGTAATGCGCACCGATCTCACAAAGCATCTCTAGGAAGTCCAGCACAGGGCGAGACTCTTGAGTCACCATTTCACCAGGAAGTACTAGTGGCACACCTGGAGGGTAAGGAAGGATCATGTTCGCACTTACGCGACCAACCATTTCTTCCAGTTTGATTTCTTCTACGTTACCGCGAAGCTCTTCTTGCCATGCTGCGTGTGGTGTTACTTTCATTTCTGGAAGAACATCGAACGCTTTGTACATTAGCTCTGGTAGGTTGTATTTCTTAGTTAGGTCATGAATTGCTTGTGCTAGTTCTTGAACGCGCATGCCTTCATAAAAGCTTGGATCTTCGTTGTATAGCGAAGGTAGGAAGCTCTTGATGGTTAGGTTCAAGTCGTAGCCACGTTTAAATTCAGTTAGACCGCGTAGCAATTGCATTGCTTTTGATTTGTCGATACCGATTGAGAATAGGAACAACAAGTTGTATGGACCTGTTTTCTCTACCACGATGCCACGCTCGTCTAGGAATTTAGCCACCAGCGAAGCAGGAATACCTGATTCTTCTAGTTCGCCTTCTTTATTCATCCCTGGAGTCAGTAGCGTTACTTTGATTGGGTCAAGATACATGTGGTTATCATCCATGTTCTTGAAGCCGTGCCATGTGTCGCTAGGGTCTAGTTTCCAACATTCTGTGGTATCGATGTTTTCTGGTTGCCATACATCGAAGAACCAACTGTCACTTTCTGCTTCTAGGCGTTTGATCTCTTTACGGAAGCGGATTGCGCGATCGATAGAGTCTTGCATCAACTTCTTACCAGTGTTGCCGCGCATCATTGCCGCTGCAGTTTCAGTAGAAGCAACAATGCCGTACTGAGGTGAAGTTGAAGTGTGCATCATGAATGCTTCGTTGAAAGATTCTTTATCAAAGTCGCCTTTCACGTGAATCATTGAAGCTTGTGAGAACGCTGCCAACAGTTTGTGTGTTGATTGTGTTTCGTAGAACACTTTGCCTGGCATCGCTTCACCACTCATACCGCATTTACCTTCGTAAATTGGGTTGAAGTTAGTGTAAGGAACCCAAGCACTGTCGAAGTGGATGTGTTTACAATCTAGCGACTCTTTGATGAATTGTGTGTTGTACAACAAGCCATCGTAAGTTGAGTTAGTCACTACTGCGTAACTTGGCGCAGTTGCACCTGGTGTTTTCGCCACTTTCTCTGCAATGACATCACGGCTGAATTCACTTTGTGGAATACCACCAAGGATGCCGTATGCGTTACGAGTTGGGCGGAAGTAGATTGGTGTCACGTCGCTCATCATCATTAGGTGAGTCAGAGATTTGTGACAGTTACGGTCAATCAGTACTGTGCTGCCAGCAGGTGCTGAGTACATACCAACGATTTTGTTCGATGTAGACGTACCGTTCGTTACGATGTACGAGCTGTCTGCATTGAATGTACGTGCAATGTATTCTTCTGCATCTTTATGTGGACCTGAGTGGTCTAGTAGAGAACCTAGTTCAGGCATTGAAATTGATACGTCCGCTTTGAATGTGTTTGGACCGTAAAAATCGTAGAAGATGCTACCAGCAGGGCTTTTCTGGAATGCAGTACCGCCCATGTGACCTGGAGTACAGAAGGTGTATTTACCTTCTTCTACGTATTTGAATAGCGCTTTAGTGAATGGAGGCATGATGGCATCTTTGTATGCCTCAGTCGCTTGGTTGATTTTGATAGCGATGTCGTCAGCCATACCTAAAGCGTACTCGAAGAAGCTCACGTTTAGACGTAGGTCTGTTAGTGAAATGTCTAGAGTAGACTGTTCGTTAGCAAATGCGTGAACAGGCAGTTTTTCGTTGATTTGGCTGATACGTTCACATAGCTCAAGTGAGTATTTATCCCAGTCGAACAGCACACCGCAAATGCGTGGGTTCATCTCAATCATTTTGATCAAGTCTTTATCATCTACTGGGTAAACCACTTCGTAGCCCGCTTTCTCAAGAGCAGCGTGAAGTTGACGAACTGGCTCTTCTTTAAAGAACACACCCATGTGGTTCAAGATAGCGAATATATTCATTTGGACATCTCCAAGGCGAATGAGGGCGCTCTTTGCCATTTACAGGCAATGAGTAAGGTGAGCGCCGCGTGAATTTGGGTTTTATGGGCTGGCACCTTAGTGCCAGCGTTTTGGGGATTAGTTGCTTGCTTGGGCTGGCATATCGTCAGCGTGCATTTTCACGTACTGAGCAAGACCTGCTTTTTTGCTGTAGAACATCAAGATAACTAGAGACACAATGAAGGTTGCTGTTAGCGTACCGCCCTCTGCACCTGCTAGTGCGATGAAGCAGAACAGACAAGCCACACCAGAGAACAGCATTACGAAGCCGTTGCGTGTTGTCATACCTTCGAAGCGAATCAAGTTAATGCTTGAGTAGAAGTAAGGCAGCATAGTTAGTAGAACTGCGTCAGTCGTTAGTTGGTTGAACAGGTCTGATGCGTGCGCTGTTTTAGAGCTGAAGAACATCAGTACAACCATCAGTGCAGTCATCTTGATTGACGCAAGGATTAGACCTTTCTTAGGCACACCGTTTTTGTCAGTTTCGCCGTAGATTTTAGGGAAGTTGCCGTCGTTTGCTGCGCGTTTACCTGCTTCACCTACTAGCATCATCCAAGAACCTAGCGAAGTGAAACATGCTAGCGCTGTAAATGCTGATACGAATGGTGCTGTCCAGCTACCGAATAGCTCAGTGGTTGCTAGTGCAAATGGCGCACCTGATGCCGCAACTTCTGACGCTGGGAACATGCCGCTGATCATTTGAGTTGATAGGATGTAAATCACACCTGCGATACCAGTACCCAACATAGTTGCTAGTGGTACGGTACGTTTAGGGTTTTCTACCATACCAGTCGATACCGCTGCTGATTCCACACCTACGAATGACCATAGACAGATAAGAACCGCAGTTACTACCGCGTGGCTGTCAGTGCCTGCTGATACGTTCCAGTTTTGGCTGTAAAGCGCAGTATCGAAGTGCGTCCAACCAAATGCGGCTGTACCAACAACTGGGATAAGGATAAGAACTAGACCAAGCGTACATAGACGGCTTACCCAGCTACCACCAAGTAGGTTGACGAAAGTGAAGATCCATACCGATGCAATCGTCGCAATACCTGCTGGGATTGGGTTATTAAGCACAGGGAAGAATACTGAAAGGTAAGAAACACCTGTAATGGCAATAGCCAGGTTACCGATCCAGTTCGCGTGGTAATAAAGAACGCCCGTTTGGAAACCAAATACCGGAGACACTTCGCCAGCATAAGCGATAGGACCACCTTCTTGTGGGTTTTTGGTTGCCAGACGAGCGTAAACGAACGCCAGACTCAGTGCACCGACCAAACAGATCAGCCAACTGAAGATTGAAACAGAGCCTACAGAGGCAAGACTAGAAGGTAATAGTGCAATACCACTACCCATCATGTTACCGGCTACGACACCCGTACAGGCAATAAGGCCGATTTTTTTCGCATTCGATGACATAACATCTCCAAATCTATTCTACTCGAGTCAACATGACTCAAACTGAATGGTTATTAGCGAGATGCTATGAGGAGGAATCTGCTCGACCTCGCTAAATTTCGAAGTGAAGACTACGCCCAAAAACTGGGAAAAAAATAAACTTGGCGTTATCAATAAAACAATTAGCCCATCGGTATAAAGTTGAGATAAACCTTATAAACACAAAAATATAAAACCAATAAATACAGAAAGTTAGCCCAATAACATCAAACGCTCTTACCGGAAACCTAAAAACATCAACCTCAACAAATTTTCCATCAAGCTTATCAACCTCTATCAACATCAAAAGAAACCATGGCTAATTACCCAAACTGTTGACGCCGCTTTTTCCTACCTTTATTGCTCCGTTGACTTACATCAAACTTCCCTCTTCTTTTCCCCTCATTCTGCATAGATACCAACGTAAGTACACATAAACAACAGTGTGGTTGTGACAGGCAATAAGTACACAAACCAAAGGTAGAGCAATGGGGAAAAAAGGTAGATCTAGCAAAAACTCGATAAGAGCCGCTCATTAAACACAAGCAAAATACAAAGATGGTGAGATAGAAGATAGAAGATAGAAGATAGAAGATAGAAGATAGAAGATAGAAGATAGAATGAAAAGCCTACCCCCCCCCTGTAAAGCAAGCTCTATTCAAAAAGCAAGAAGATAGCGATTTAATAACGTAGAGACAAAAAAGCCCCTCACCGAAGTGAAGGGCTAAGTGTCTCTGATTGATAAAAGAGGGCTTACTACAACATACGAACCACAGAAGGGTGCACTGCTCGATACATGGCGTAATCAATCGCCTTCATATTGCTTGGAAAGACCAAGTTTTCGCACAGCAAATAGGTCTCTACAGATGTATCTATATAGAAGGCTTCACTGTAAGACTCACTTGCCCAATCCAAATCACCATCCAATTCCGCGTGCTTGCCTCTAATGACATAAGACAGAACTGAGTCTCGAACCTCGAGAGCTTGATTCAAATGCTGCTTAGCCAAATCGATGTCACCTGCAATGGTCTCATGCAGCGCTAACGCTTCATAAATACGTGGCTGAATTGGTCCCACCATCATCTTTGAATTGGTTTCCAATTTCTCACTCAACTGCTGAACTCTGCCTTTTCTCAGCTCCAATGCAGGATCAAGCGCCTTTTGCACATGATAGGCAATCAACAGCTCAGCTTGTACATAAGCGTTATCCGGTTCAATCTCGAGAATTCTCTCCATCAAGTCGATACCGTGCTGGAATTGATTCGCATCCGACACATTCAAGTAGTGGTTTGCCTCAACAAACAGCTCCAATGCGTCTGGGTTCATTGGCATACCCGCCACCAGCACCTTGGATTTTAATTTTGCATCTGGCACTTTTAGTGCGCGCATCAAATCTAGAGAGGCTTGCTGCATAACCGACTTCAAATGGCTATTGGTTAACGCGTATTGGCGGCTGAACAAAACCTTTTCGGAGGAGTTATTGCGATATTCCACCTCAAGGAAGCTGCCACCGTCGTTTTCTTTAACACGTACCACCACAGACTTACCCGGTACAATACCAGTAGTAAAGGTCGCCTTTTTCAACATGACTCGATAATCACTGACTTGAGCCACATCTGCCATCAACTTCTGTGCAAACCCGTCGGCTAAGTCATAGCTACGACCTTCTTTGCTGAAGTTATCCTGAAACTTGAATTCGATAAGGTGAGTATCAATGGCTTGTGTAATGCGCACTTCAGATTGCTTATAGGTAAACACCCCCATCACCACGACCAAAATACTGATCCAAATGAAGTTCATGAAACCTAATCGCCAAGGGCTGATTTTATTCGGCTTGCGCGGTGCTTTTTTCTCTTTTGACATCTCGCATACAGCGCGAGTTAACGGACCTGCCGGAAATGCAATCGTAGAAGTTGAGATTTCTGATTGTTCTTCTTCGATTTCTTCTACGATCGGAGCAAGAATCTCTGTATCACAATGACGGCTAGCGAGGAATTCCTCGTGCGTCATCGGCGTCACATTTGCTACCAACTTGTAACCACGTTTAGGCACAGTGATCACGTAGCTGGTGTTTTCTTCTCGACCGTCGCGCAGCAGTTTACGCAGTTCAAAAATGGATTGCGTCACAACTTGGTCAGTCACAATCGCACCCGCCCAAACGTATTGGATCAGCTCTTCGCGGTTGAACACTTCACTAGCGTGCTCTGCAAGAAAATGCAGCAAATTAATTAAGCGTGGCTCAACGGTAACTTCCCTGTCTTGTCGATACAGCTTATTTTCATCAACGCTCAAAACCCAGTCATTGATTTGAAAATAGACTCCAACCATGTATGAAAACTCTCGTATCTAATAGACAGCGTCGCTTTAGGAATAGATAGGACTACACATTCTTACAGTCGACTAAAGCCGAGATTATAGGTGGGAAAACGGCTTGAACCTAGAAAAGCAAGCCGCCAAAAATGCAAACTTAAATTAAGTAGCACGCTACTCAAGGGCTGCGAGGATAGAACAGTGGCTGGCATCGTCATTGTTATGCCCACAGCAAGCGTCATTGATCTTCTTTAATGCGGTGCGAATCTTTGTCAGTTCCGCTATTTTTTCATCAATTAAAGTTAACTTTGCAGAAGTGATAGCTTTTACTTCTGCACAGCTGTGTTCTGTCGCTTCTAATTTGATTTCTAGAAGCTCTTTTATTTCCTCTAAACTTAAGCCAAGCTCTTTCGCTTTGAGAATGAAGCGTACCTGTTTTTGGTTTTCTTCGTTGTATAAGCGATAGCCCGATTCACTTCGCCCTGCGGGCTGGATCAGTGTACTTTTTTCGTAGAAACGTAATGTATCGGCAGTCACACCACAGCGTTTCGCCAGTTCACCTATCTGAAACATAACTTTCCTTATTAACTATCTCGTTACTTTTAAAGCCAAAGATCGAGTTTTTTGCAATTATTTTTGAGATGCCAAACGATTGCGCGAGCTTTTTTGTAATAAATTGGTTAGAATACGCGCCATCAAATAGTGGAGACTGTTTTCTAAGCATGAAAACACCTGCAAAGGTCTTTACCAAAACTGGCCAATATTTTACCCCACGAGGTAAAAACAAGTTCATTTTTGGCAAACATCTTTAACTCCGTGAATTTGAGGAAAATGGAAGCATGAACAACGCTCGTCCTATTCGCCGTGCGCTTATCAGCGTATCAGACAAAACAGGTATTGTTGAGTTTGCACAAGCTCTTGCTGAGCGCGGTGTCGATATCCTATCTACTGGTGGTACGGCTCGTCTACTTGCTGAGCAAGGCATCGCAGTAACCGAAGTCTCTGACTACACTGGTTTCCCAGAAATGATGGACGGTCGCGTTAAGACGCTTCACCCGAAAGTTCACGGTGGTGTACTGGGTCGCCGTGGTCAAGATGATGACGTGATGGAAAAACACGGCATCAACCCTATCGATATGGTTGTTGTTAACCTATACCCATTCGCAGAAACCGTAGCAAAAGAGGGTTGTACTCTAGCTGACGCAGTTGAAAACATCGATATCGGCGGTCCAACTATGGTTCGCTCTGCTGCGAAAAACCACAAAGACGTGACTATCGTCGTTAACGCAGGTGATTACCAGCGCGTAATCGCAGAGATGGATGCAAACGACAAATCCCTTACTCTAGATACCCGTTTCGACCTTGCTATCGCAGCATTTGAGCACACTGCGGCTTACGATGGCATGATCGCAAACTACTTCGGCACTATGGTTCCATCTTACGGTGAGAACAAAGAAGGTGATGAACCTTCTCCTGAAAACAAGAGCAAATTCCCTCGAACATTCAACCAACAGTTCGAGAAAAAACAAGATATGCGCTACGGTGAGAATAGCCACCAAGCAGCTGCTTTTTACGTAGAAGCAAACCCACAAGAGGCGTCTGTTTCTACTGCTCGCCAAATCCAAGGTAAAGCCCTTTCTTACAACAACATCGCAGACACAGATGCAGCACTTGAGTGTGTGAAAGAGTTCAACGAACCAGCATGTGTGATCGTAAAACACGCGAACCCATGTGGTGTGGCTCTAGGTAAAGACATCCTAGAAGCGTACAACCGTGCTTACCAAACTGACCCAACATCTGCATTCGGCGGCATCATTGCATTCAACCAAGAGCTAGATGCTGAAACAGCAACCGCTATTGTTGAACGTCAATTCGTTGAAGTCATCATCGCACCTTCTGTTTCTGCTGAAGCGATTGAAGTGGTTGCAGCGAAGAAGAACGTGCGCCTGCTTGAGTGTGGCGAATGGTCAACGAAGACAACGGGCTTTGACGTGAAACGCGTGAATGGCGGTCTACTGGTTCAAGACCGTGACCAAGGCATGGTAAGCCTAGACGACCTAAAAGTGGTTTCTAAGCGCCAGCCAACAGAAGAAGAGCTGAAAGATGCACTGTTCTGCTGGAAAGTAGCGAAATACGTGAAATCTAACGCGATTGTTTACGCGAAAGGTGATATGACCATCGGCGTAGGCGCAGGTCAAATGAGCCGCGTTTACTCAGCGAAAATTGCGGGAATCAAAGCAGCAGACGAAGGTCTAGAAGTCGCAGGCAGCGTAATGGCATCTGATGCGTTCTTCCCATTCCGTGATGGTATCGATGCAGCAGCAGAAGCTGGCATCAAGTGTGTGATTCAACCTGGCGGCTCGATGCGTGATGACGAAGTTATCGCAGCAGCAGACGAACACGGCATGGCAATGATCTTTACAGGTATGCGTCACTTCCGCCACTAGAAAGAAAAGATGCGAGAGCGCTTCGCTACTGGATACAAGAGCGTTGCGCTCCGAGATGAGCAACACTTTCCTTTCGTGTTGCTCAAACATTTTCTAGTTCTACTACTATCAATTTTGATTGAAGGTTTAAAACATGAATGTACTTATCATTGGTTCAGGTGGTCGTGAACACGCACTAGGTTGGAAAGCGGCGCAAAACCCAAATGTTGAGACTATCTTCGTTGCTCCGGGTAACGCAGGCACAGCACTAGAGCCTAAACTAGAGAACGTAAATATCGCAGTAGAAGACATCGCGGGTCTGGTTGCATTCGCAAAAGAGAAAGCCATTGAGCTGACCATCGTTGGTCCTGAAGCACCATTGGTTATCGGTGTTGTGGATGCTTTCCGAGAAGCAGGTCTGCCAATCTTTGGTCCAACACAAGCAGCAGCGCAGCTTGAAGGCTCTAAAGCGTTTACTAAAGACTTTCTTGCTCGTCACCAAATCCCGACGGGAGCATACGCAAACTTCACTGAAATCGAGCCTGCACTCGCTTACGTACGTGAACAAGGTGCACCAATTGTAGTCAAAGCTGATGGTCTTGCCGCTGGCAAAGGCGTGATTGTGGCAATGACACTAGAAGAAGCTGAAGACGCCATCAAGGATATGCTAGCGGGTAATGCATTTGGTGATGCTGGCAGTCGTGTGGTTATCGAAGAATTCCTAGATGGGGAAGAAGCAAGCTTCATCGTGATGGTGGATGGTGAGAACGTTTTGCCAATGGCCACCAGCCAAGACCACAAACGCGTAGGCGACAAAGATACCGGTCCAAACACAGGCGGCATGGGCGCTTATTCTCCTGCTCCAGTGGTAACACCTGAAATTCATAACCGCATCATGGAAGAAGTGATTTACCCAACAGTGCGTGGGATGGCTTCAGAAGGCAACCCTTACACAGGTTTCCTATACGCGGGTTTAATGATCGATAAAGACGGTACGCCGAAAGTGATCGAGTACAACTGCCGCTTTGGTGATCCAGAAACGCAACCGATCATGATGCGCATGGAATCGGATCTTGTTGATCTATGTCTGGCTGCTATTGATGCCAAACTGGATCAAGTGGAATCAAAATGGGATCCACGAGCATCGATTGGTATTGTGTTAGCCGCCGGAGGCTATCCTGCTGCGTACAACAAGGGCGACATTATCTCAGGTCTTCCACAAGTTGAAATTGAAGGTGAGAAGGTCTTCCACGCAGGTACACACAACAAAGACGGCGACATTGTGACAAACGGCGGCCGTGTACTTTGTGCAACAGCACTTGGTAACAGCGTATCGGAAGCACAGCAACGCGCTTATGAACTTGCAAAACAGATCAGTTGGGATGGCATGTTCCATCGCAACGATATCGGCTACCGTGCAATCGCACGTGAGCAAGAAAAATAAAAACAACTTCAGTTGGCTAAAAAGACAAAAGGCGCATTAAGCGCCTTTTTTATTCATGTGACTCCACTAGCATGAAGCTAAGCTCAGAACTTACTCAGAGATCAGCTTTGGTCGTGGGATACAATCAAAGTTGTCATCATTAAGCATCAACAATTCGTCAACAGTTGCTGTATTACGTGACTCTTTGCCGATAAATGCAATGTAGCTATCTACCGATGCCAATCTATCAATCACAAACTTAGGTAAAGTCTGGTTAAATTCTAGCGTCGCGAACTCACGTCCTTTGCAGGTTTCGAACGTCTCGCCATCCCAATAGCCCTGAATTAAACTCTGACCTTCGCGAGATTGACTCTTGATCGAAGCAACCACATCATTCGCTTCTGTCTTGTAACGCTCTAGCTGATCACGTCGTAAAGGCAGCACTTTCCCGTTCACACGGTATTGCTGATAGATCGCATCGCCATCTTTATTGAATCGAATGTGGATTTGAAAAGGCACCAATCCTTGTTTTATATCGAGTTGCTCACCTTTTCGAATCAACTCTCTTAGCTCACCATCGTCCCAGCGATAATCACTCTGATACGAGCCGGAATCACCCATAGCTACGTAGTCTGCAGCCGTACTAACGCGTGTCAGACGTTCTGTCATCCAATACAAACTGGTGGCATCACCCATGATTTTCCCGCCTGAGAAATGGGTAAATTGGTCAAGGTTTGGGGTTTCAACAGAAGAACAGCCAACAAGAGCGAGGCTTGATAAAAGGAGTGAAGTGAGTAGATGTTTTTTCATGAAATTGCACCGAGGCAGGATACCTCGGTGCATTTTAACTTAGTTTACTGATTCTTTCAGCGCTTTACCTGCTACGAATGCTGGTACGTTAGCTGCTGCGATTTGAATCTCGTCACCAGTCTTAGGGTTACGACCAGTACGTGCAGCGCGGTGGTTTACTTTGAATGTACCAAAACCAATTAGTTGAACTTGGTCACCCTCTTTAAGAGCGCCAGTAACACCCTCAAGAGTTGCTTCAAGAGCAGCTTTAGCTTGTGCTTTAGATAGGTCTGCTTTCTCTGCAATAAAGTCGATTAATTGGGTCTTGTTCATTAGGTTTCCCTTCTCATATGTTATCGAATTCATCTCACTCTAAAACATAAATGCCCCATCTGGCAAAGGTTTGTAAGCGATCTTTCGATTTTCTGACGTAGTTTTAGCCATAATATGAGTAATAACTCACAATTTGTTACTACTTGTACGGGCAAAGCGCTTGCTTTCTAATGCAATTAGAACGATTTATAGGGCGCTTTTGCGGTTATAATCGCTTAAAATCCCGACTATCACATTACATTCAAGGGCAACTATGCTGCTGTTATCCATTTATATCTCTATTGCTATCGGCATTTCGTTTATCTGTTCGGTACTGGAGGCGGTACTTCTTAGTATCAGTCCGAGCTACATTGCGCAGCTCAAACAACAGGGGCACCCTGCTTCTGCTCAGTTAGAAAAACTGAAAGCAGACATCGACCGACCACTGGCTTCGATCCTGACCCTGAACACCATTGCTCACACTATCGGTGCAGCAACGGCAGGTGCACAAGCGGCGGTAGTGTTCGGTAGCGAAGCACTAGGTATCTTCTCTGCGGTACTGACACTGGCGATTCTTGTTCTATCAGAAATTGTACCTAAGACGATTGGTGCAACTTACTGGCGCCAACTTGCACCATCTGCGGCGGTATCGCTGCGCTGGATGGTATGGGCACTAACGCCATTCGTATGGTTCTCTGAGCAAATCACTAAGCGCCTAGCTCGTAACCACGAAGCACCGAAGATGCGCGATGAGTTATCTGCTATGGCCATTCTGGCAAAAGAGAGCGGAGAGTTCGCAGAAGGCGAATCAAAGATCCTGAGCAACCTACTGGGCATTCAAGACGTGCCAGTAACACAAGTCATGACACCGCGTCCGGTCGTATTCCGCGTAGACGCAACCATGACCATCAACGACTTCCTAGAGAAGCATAAAGAGACGCCTTTCTCTCGCCCACTGGTTTACAGCGAACAGAAAGATAACATCATTGGTTTTGTGCACCGTCTAGAGCTGTTCAAGCTGCAACAATCGGGCAGTGGTCAAAAACAACTCGGTTCGGTCATGCGTCCAATCCAAGTGGTACTGAACAACACAGCTCTACCAAAAGTGTTTGACCAAATGATGACTCACCGTCTGCAGCTAGCGCTTGTGGTTGACGAATACGGCACAGTACAAGGCTTGGTAACGCTAGAAGACATCTTTGAGCACCTATTGGGTGAAGAGATCATCGATGAAGCGGATAAGAGCACAGACATGCAAGAACTGGCTTACCAACGCTGGGAAAGCTGGAAAGAAAAGCACGGCGTAATTGAAAGCCGCGATGACGATGAAGAAGAGGAAGGGCTGGAGAAACAGGACAAAGAGCCAGAAGCTCAAGAGCCAACGAAGCCAGAATCTAAAGAATCGTAATCAGTACTGGGCATAACAGCCCATATGCAAAAATAAAAAGGCATCCAATTTGGATGCCTTTGTTCTGTCTATTCAATAATTAAAGTGTGATGCCGATATTGCTCACGGCGTCTTCACGTAGCTCTTCACGCAAATCTTTAATCAAGCAGATGTCGCGTTCCACCGCTTCACGCAGTGGACGGAAGATCGCCCATTGAACATCCCACTCTTCACATACGGCTTCATTTTCTTTTTGATTGTCGTTGGTGATTGGCTCCGCACCTTGTGCTTGTTCTAGGTCAGCAACGGTTTTTACCGACTGTTGGCTCACTTTAAGCATTGAGTCGAAAAGGTAGTCGCGATCCAACAGGCCATGCAACAATGTCGACAGGCTCTGACACGCGTCCATCGCTGGGTAAACACCGTAAAAATCGAATTCATCCGCACTTGGGAACAACTCTTCTAACTTCTCTAATTGACGTTCGAAGTTAATTTTCGCGTTCTTAACCGTCAGAATTTCCCATACACTATCAAGAATCGCTCGGTAAGCACGTGGCTCAGCAAATTCTGTATTCTCACAAAACATCGCATAGTTTGGATACATGCGTTCACACAGACACGCCATGAAGGTAATTTGTTGCCAAGGTTCTAGTTTTTCCAAACGAACCTGAAGAGGATTCTTAAGCATAGTCACTCAATCATTGAAGAAAAAAACAGCGAAAGTGTACTTGATTCATCACAGGGAAAAAAGTTAATGCAGCATCCAAATCAGATTTTCCTGCTCTCAGAGCATCGCGACACCTACGAAACGTTACTGGCAGAGAAAAATCTGCCCGATCTTTGCCTCACCGACCAACCTGAAGAAGCTCAGATCGTACTGGCGGATCCACCATTACTATCACAAAGGTTAGACGAGTTTTCACAGCTTGAGTGGGTGCAATCCACATTTGCTGGTGTGAATGCCTTAATGTCACCAAATCTACGCCAGGATTACACTTTAACCAACGTACGCGGCATTTTCGGACCATTAATTGCCGAGTACGTAATTGGCTACTGCATTGCTCACTTCCGCCACTTTATGCAATACCACCAGCAACAGCAGAACAAGCAGTGGCAACCGCACCTGTACACCTCGCTGCAAAGCAAAACTATGGTGATTGTTGGTACAGGCAGCATTGGTAGCTACTTGGGGAATGCAGCGCAATTGATGGGAATAAAGACTATCGGAGTGAATCGTACCGGGATTCCAACCTCTGGCGGTGAATTTACTCAAACCTATCACATCAATGAACTAGCAAGCGCTTTTCACCAAGCGGATATTGTCGTGAATACGCTACCGAGCACACCGGATACGCAGCGCTTACTCAATAGTGAAGTGTTAAGCCACCTTAATCAGGCACTGTTATTTAATGTCGGAAGAGGTGATGTGATTGATGATGCAGGTCTATTGCTCGCGCTAAAGAATCGCTGGGTGGAACATGCTTTTCTCGATGTATTTGAACAAGAACCACTCTCGCCGCAACATCCGTTTTGGAAACTTCCGCAGGTAACCATCACACCCCACATCGCAGCATTGAGTTTCCCTGAGCAAGTGGTCGACATTTTTGCAGATAACTACTTGAGTTGGCGAGACGGTTTCTCTCTTAATAATCAGGTCGATTTCGATAAAGGGTATTAACCATCTTATGTCTTTAGAAACATTGCTAAAGCAAGTACGTGCCTGCCAGATCTGTGCAGACGATTTACCTTTGGGTGCAAATCCTATCGTACAAGCCGCAAAAGACGCACGCATTCTAATCATCGGACAAGCGCCGGGAACGCGCGTACACAAAACCTCGATACCTTGGAACGATCCAAGCGGCGATCGGTTACGCCAATGGCTCGATATCGACAAAGACATTTTCTACGACCCAAACAAAATTGCCATTGTCCCAATGGGCTTCTGTTATCCAGGTAAAGGAAACTCAGGTGATCTACCACCTCGTAAAGAATGTGCGCCAGCTTGGCATAAACAGATTCTTGAGCAGTTGCCCAATATAGAGCTGACGCTACTGATTGGTCAGTACTCACAGCAGTACTATCTCACCAACAAACCAAAGACGCTCACGCAAACTGTTCAGCAATGGCAGGATTGGGAACCTGACTTTATTCCACTTCCCCACCCTTCTCCACGCAACACATTGTGGTTAAAGAAGAACCCTTGGTTTGAATCTGACGTCGTGCCATATCTTAAAAAACGCGTTCATTCGATGCTTTAGGTTACCTATGATCTAATTGCTTGCTTATCTGTACAAGAAAATTAGAACATAAAACCCGCAATCATAAGCCTTTGTTTATATTAAATTTTAATGTGTAACGTACAGCTAGAATAGTAATTAGATCATGGCAGACCAAATACTATCAAAGCTGTACAATCTTGAGTTTCAGGTAAAAAAATACCGGCACTGATTGCCGGTATTTGATTTCAAAAAGTCGAAGTTACTTGTGGTATGGCTTAGATAGCTCGTGTACCGCTTCCACAAACACACCTGCGTTTTCTGGCGGCACATCCAAGTGGATACCGTGACCTAGGTTGAACACGTGACCAGTACCTGCATCGCCAAAGCCTTCTAGAATACCCGCGACTTCTTCACGGATACGCTCTGGTGAAGCGTAAAGCATTGATGGGTCCATGTTACCTTGTAGAGCCACTTTATCACCGATACGCGCTTTCGCGTCTGCGATGTTGATTGTCCAGTCTAGACCTACCGCATCGCAGCCCGTTGCTGCGATTTGCTCAAGCCACATACCACCGTTCTTAGTGAACAGCGTTACTGGTACACGGCGACCGTCGTTTTCACGAATCAGACCATCTACAATCTTGTGCATGTATTGCAGAGAGAACAGGTTGTAGTCACGAGGTGTCAGTACACCACCCCATGTATCAAATACCATCACCGATTGTGCACCCGCTTTAATTTGCGCGTTTAGGTACTCGATAACGCTGTCTGCTAGCTTATCTAGAAGTAGATGCAGAGTTTGTGGTTCTGCGTACATCATCTTCTTGATCTTGGTGAACGCTTTCGAGCTGCTGCCTTCAACCATGTAAGTCGCCAGTGTCCATGGGCTACCAGAGAAACCAATCAGTGGAACGTCACCATTCAAGTCTTTGCGGATTTGACGCACTGCGTTCATTACGTATTGCAGTTCGCCTTCTGGATCCGGCAGACCGATCTTTTCAACGTCTGCTTTGCAAGTGATTGGTTTATCGAAAACCGGACCTTCACCAGCAGCAAAACGAAGTTCTAAGCCCATTGCATCTGGGATAGTTAGGATGTCAGAGAACAAGATCGCTGCATCAAGAGGAAAACGGCGTAGTGGTTGAAGCGTTACTTCTGACGCCAACTCCGCGTTTTTACACAAAGACATGAAATCGCCCGCTTGCGCACGAGTTGCTTTGTATTCTGGTAGGTAACGACCTGCCTGACGCATCATCCATACTGGCGTGTAATCTACTGGCTCTTTTAAAAGGGCACGCAGATAACGATCATTTTTTAATTCAGTCATTCCGTAATTCCAATTGTTAGGCTTTCTTTGAAAGGGGGTATTCTATCACTGATTTAAGGCTAATAGCTGTGTGCTTTGCAACCTGGATCAAGTTATTAACTTTTAAATCAGTGCTTAATTTGCACCCAATCGGTATCAGTGTTAAAAATTTGTTCGCTAGCGAAAACTACAATTATAAACTGAGTACCCGGTACTCAGCATCTCATAACGACATCTTACTTACCCCCTCCCTCTCGGAGGGTTTTTTTTATCTATTTTTCAATGAATTAAAAAAGCCACCTTACGGTGGCTTCATATTTCATAATCATGATTGGCAAACTTTTTTCATGACCCCTTTTACATATCCTTTGGATAGGTAAGTCGGACACAAGGTCTCCCGCACCGATTGCGAGTCAATAATGTAATTCTCAAAGTTCGTTAGTGCCGTGTTAGCACACCCATTTGTTGCGACTTCTTTTGCCAATGCAAACTGAGAATTACTCGGTCGATCAAGCGTATACAACAGCGCATTCGAGACCTTTTCATCTGCACAGTATTCCGGAGACTGCTTGACTGCCGCGGCATAGAATGGAATCGCGAGAGATTTAGAGACATTTTGGAACACCTTAGTCCCTTCTTCAAAACTTACGTTACCCGCAGGAGAGAGTTCGGCGAGCAGTTGTCCGTAGCTCTCTACACACCCTTCCATCGAATACTTGATACAAGATTGCGCTGCCGGAACTAAGGCTTTTGCAAAGCTTTGAGTAAAATCACTGGATTGAGACAGAAACGCATACTCAGTGAGTAGCTGCTGCCCTAAACCAATAGCGCTATCAGCGGCTCCGGAAGAAACGTAACTATTGAAAGCTCCTGTTGCAGCATCTGCCACCAGTCCTTGCCAAGCATCATCTCGCTTTGATGGACGAATATCATTGGCATGATAGAGCAGCTCATTCCAGCTTTGTGCTTTATGAAGAGCGGTTAAATCTTCCATAGAGTAACGCTCTTCAGCGACCGCAGAAAAGCTTGAAGCCATGGCAACTAAGGGGAAGAGTATTTTTTTCATTACCTTAGTTCCACGCTTGCTTGAGATATTTCAGCGTTGAAGAGTCGTAAGCCGCGTTCGGGTTCAAAGCGACTTTAAGCACACTGCCACCATCATCAAGAGAGAAACCTGCTTTACGCGCCTTCACAGAGTCTTGACCAACAAATTGGATTTGTTGAACTTTTTGGAACTCTTCTTTATAAAGTGCGGCATGTTCAGTCGTCGTGCATAGCTTAACCATATCATCGTAGATATAGTTGATTAAGCCACCCAGCCAACCTGTGGTTTTTACTTTGTCTAAACGAGCTTCAGCAAAGTCGTAGTCATCCCACGCAGCCCAGTCAAAGTTTGTTTCAAGAACTTCATTGCCACAAGCGGTTTGCACTTTTGCGACGTTTTCCGTCATTGTATTTTCGGTCAACATACGCTTCGCTTTCACTTCAATACTTGCCTGTGCCGAAACACTTACCAAAGAAAAAGACGCAATACCTAGCCATAACGCTGATCTGTATTTCATTAGACATACTCCTTTATTAATCATTGTGTCATTACAGAATGCTGTGCTTGGTCAGTCTAACAACCCCCTTTGTCTCAAAAGTGATTCTACCTTTTCCTTTAATCGCTTTACGAGTCGGCTCTCAAGCCTGCTGAATATCACTAATTGTTTGCTCAATTAATGCTCTTGCGATCGTCCCTTTTGGGGCTACTTCCGGCATATCATCAACGCCAAACCATTGAGCATCAGACAGCTCGGTGTAATCAGGATTCAATTCACCAGACTCGTAATCCGCAAGAAATGCCATCATCATACTGGATGGAAAGGCCCATGGTTGGCTGCCAAAATAGCGAATATTTTTAACGTGTACGCCGGTTTCTTCGTGCACCTCGCGTGCCACACACTCCTCCAAGGTTTCACCCACCTCTAAAAAGCCCGCTATTACGGTATACATGCCATTTCGATGGCGAGGGTGCTGAGCTAGCAAGATTTGGTTGTCTTTACGCACAGCGACAATGATGCACGGGAAAATACGCGGATAATGCAAAGTACGGCACTCACCACACTGCATTGCCAATTGATTGTTATTGAGGAAATTGCGACCACCGCATTGCGGACAAAAACGCAGACTTTGTGTCATATGACCATACTGAATGGCTTTACTGATCAAAAGAAAAAGGGAGTCTGAGAAATGGAGACAATCACGCAAAGATACAAGCTCTAAATCGTGGTCTAAATCCGACAGGTTTACCCACATCACCGGGGCATCTTGATATTCACCTATCTGCCTTGCACTCGCTTCTGGCAGTGAGAGCTGCTCTGCATTGCCAAATGGTATAGTACCATCCACCAGCCAAACATCGCTTCCTGAGACAACACACCAATAGGCGTTTTTCGTACGGTTAACTTCACCTTTTCTTAACATTACAGCGTCCCTTTGCTTGAAGTTCATTCATTTTACTGGCAATCTAATTTCATACCAGAGTTTGTCGTTCGCTAAATTTGCAACTATAAATTCTAGTAAGGACAAGAGTTTGTAATCACTTTACTAACTTTGCTTTGCAAAGGATACGTTCGCCAACGGGCGATCAGATCATGAGGGCATGGTCATGCTAAAAAAATTCAAACAAACACAAGACCAATGGGGCGGCTCCAGTGACGTTATTGACCATTGGCTGGAAACGAGACAATCTCTGATTGTCGAATATTGTAAGCTTGCAGCACTGCAACCTTGTTCGAAATCCAATGTCATTGAACTCCCTTCCCCTGACGAACTTCAGCACTTCTGCCAACACCTTGTGGATTATATCTCTGAAGGTCATTTTAAAATCTACGATATGGTGATGGATAAGTGGAAAGCCACTGGCTTTGTTGCTACTGATGAAATTAACCAAACTTACGCGAAGATCGTCCTCACTACTGAGCCGTTGTTGAACTTTACCGACAAATATTCTGATGTTTCAGCCGAAGATGAACTGGCTGATTTTGACGAAGATATGTCTTTGATTGGGGAAATCATTGAGACACGCTTCGCGGTAGAAGACCACTTGATTCAGTTGATTGCCGACAGTTTAGCGATGCCGCCTGGCGCATAGCGAGAAGCGAGAAGCGAGAAGCGAGAAGCGAGAAGCGAGAAGCGAGAAGCGAGAAGCGAGAAGCGAGAAGCGAGAAGCGAGAAGCGAGAAGCGAGAAGCGAGAAGCGAGAAGCGAGAAGCGAGAAAATTCTTAAGGGTTGGTGTGTGCACGTCAACCCTTTTTGTTTTTCGGGATTCGCTTCTATTTTATCTTTCTAGGGATAAGTCCAGTCAACACCCTCTTCGTCAATCACTTTCACGGTTCTCCAAAGGCACACCTCTCGATTCCGCAAACGAAGCATACCTACATGTCGGAGCGTAGCGTTCTAACCTTTGCTCCCAAAAACAAAAAAGGCACCCGAGGGTGCCTTTTCTTTTAAGCTCTTAACGATTACTCGTCAGAAGAGAAGCCTGCGTTTAGAAGTGCAGCTAGGTTATCTGTTGCTTGTTCAGCAGATGGACCTTCTTGCGCTTCAGCACGTTTAGCTTGACGATCTTGGTGGTATGCGAAACCAGTACCAGCTGGGATCAGACGACCAACAATTACGTTCTCTTTCAGACCACGTAGGTCATCACGCTTACCAGAAACCGCAGCTTCTGTTAGTACGCGAGTTGTCTCCTGGAACGATGCCGCAGAGATGAATGACTCAGTCGCTAGAGATGCCTTAGTGATACCTAGTAGCTCACGCTCGAAACGTGCCGGCTCTTTGCCTTCAGCTTCTAGGTTACGGTTAGAAATCTTAACTTGTGAGTATTCAACTTGCTCGCCAGGTAGGAACTCAGAGTCACCTGCGTGAGTAATTGTACACTTACGTAGCATTTGACGAACGATAGTCTCGATGTGCTTATCGTTAATCTTAACGCCTTGTAGACGGTAAACTTCTTGTACTTCGTTAGCGATGTACTGAGTTACAGCGTGTACGCCACGTAGACGTAGAATGTCATGTGGAGACTCTGGACCATCTGCGATCACGTCACCACGTTCAACACGCTCACCTTCAAATACGTTCAACTGACGATGCTTAGGAATCATCTCTTCGTAAGTATCACCGCTGTCGCGAGTGATAACTAGACGACGCTTACCTTTCGTTTCTTTACCGAAGCTCACAGTACCTGTGTGCTCAGCAAGGATCGCAGGCTCTTTAGGCTTACGAGCTTCGAATAGGTCAGCTACGCGTGGTAGACCACCGGTGATATCTTTGTTACCGCCAGATTTCTGAGGGATACGAGATAGTGTGTCACCAATGCCAACTTCAGCGCCATCTTCGATGTTTACAATCGCTTTACCAGGTAGGAAGTAGTGAGCTGGCATTTCTGTACCAGGGATCATTACGTCGTTACCTTGCTCATCAACAAGTTTGATAGCTGGACGCATATCTTTACCTGCTGCTGGGCGAGCTGCTGGATCAGTTACTTCGCTTGAAGATAGACCTGTTAGGTCATCTGTTTGACGAGAAACTGTAACACCGTCGATCATGTCTACGAACTGGATGCGACCTGCCACTTCAGTGATGATTGGCATGGTGTGCGCTTCCCAGTTAGCAACAACTTCACCAGCTGTTACTGCGTCGTTGTCGCCTTTGCTTAGCATCGAACCGTAAGGAAGTTTGTGCTTCTCTTTAGTACGACCGAATTCATCAATGATAGTTAGCTCAGATGCACGAGACGTGATTACCAGCTTCTTATCTTTGTTGATTACGAACTTAGCGTTGTGCAGTTTAACTGTACCAGTTGTCTTCGCTTGGATGCTGTTCTCTGCTGCTGCAGTAGATGCCGCACCACCGATGTGGAACGTACGCATCGTAAGCTGTGTACCCGGTTCACCGATAGACTGAGCAGCGATTACACCAACTGCTTCACCTTGGTTCACTAGGTGACCACGTGCTAGGTCACGACCGTAACACTGTGCACAACAACCGAAGTCAGAATCACAAGTAACTACAGAGCGCACTTTCATGCTGTCTACTGAGTTCTCTTCCATGATCTGACACCACTTCTCATCAATTAGAGTGTTACGTGGGATCAGAACATCTTCTGTACCTGGCTTAAGAACGTCTTCAGCTACTACACGACCTAGCGCTAGCTCAGTTAGTGCAACTTTAACATCACCACCCTCGATGTGAGGCATCATGTCAACACCCTCGTGAGTGCCACAGTCATGTTCAGTTACAACAACGTCTTGAGCAACGTCTACTAGACGACGAGTTAGGTAACCCGAGTTCGCTGTTTTCAGTGCCGTATCCGCAAGACCCTTACGAGCACCGTGCGTTGAGATAAAGTACTGAAGTACGTTTAGACCTTCTTTAAAGTTCGCTGTGATCGGCGTTTCGATGATTGAACCATCTGGACGCGCCATCAGACCACGCATACCCGCTAGCTGACGAATCTGAGCTGCAGAACCACGAGCACCCGAGTCAGCCATCATGTAGATGCTGTTAAACGATTCTTGTTGCTCTTCTTCACCGTCACGGTTAACTACCGTTTCAGATGAAAGGTTTGCCATCATCGCTTTCGCTACGCGATCGTTGGTCGATGCCCAGATATCGATAACTTTGTTGTATCGTTCGCCCGCAGTAACAAGACCAGATTGGTATTGTTCCTGGATTTCACGTACTTCTTCTTCCGCTTCTGCGATTTCAGTGTACTTAGCTGGCGGTACAACCATATCGTCGATACCAACAGATACACCAGATAGTGCCGCGTATGCGAAACCTGTGTACATGATTTGGTCAGCGAAGATTACAGTGTCTTTCAGACCTAGTTTACGGTACGCCTCGTTTAGTAGGTTAGAGATTTGCTTCTTACCTAGCTTTTGGTTAACGATGCTGTACGGTAGACCAGCTGGCACGATTTGCCATAGCATTGCACGACCGATAGTTGTATCAACCATCTTAGTCTCTGTTGTGCTGTTGCCGTCTTCGTCTACAACTGTTTCTGTAATACGTACTTTAACGCGTGCGTGAAGTTCAGCTTGCTTAGTGCGGTATGCTTTCTCAGCCTCTGCTGGGCCAGAAAGGTACATGCCTTCACCTTTCACGTTGATCTTGTCACGAGTCATGTAGTACAGACCCAATACAACGTCCTGAGAAGGTACGATGATCGGATCACCTGACGCTGGCGACAGAATGTTGTTTGTCGACATCATCAGAGTACGAGCTTCAAGCTGTGCCTCTAGAGTTAGAGGTACGTGAACCGCCATTTGGTCACCATCGAAGTCCGCGTTGTACGCCGCACACACTAGTGGGTGTAGCTGGATCGCTTTACCTTCGATTAGTACTGGTTCGAACGCCTGGATACCTAGACGGTGAAGTGTAGGTGCACGGTTCAATAGTACTGGGTGCTCACGGATTACTTCGTCTAGGATATCCCAAACTACCGCTTCTTCACGCTCTACCATTTTCTTAGCAGCTTTGATTGTAGTCGCAAGACCACGAGTCTCTAGCTTGCTGTAGATGAATGGTTTGAATAGCTCAAGTGCCATCTTCTTAGGAAGACCACACTGGTGTAGACGAAGGTATGGACCTACTGTGATTACAGAACGACCAGAGTAGTCTACACGTTTACCTAGAAGGTTCTGACGGAAACGACCTTGCTTACCCTTGATCATATCAGCAAGAGATTTCAGAGGACGCTTGTTAGAACCAGTGATCGCACGACCACGACGACCGTTGTCTAGTAGCGCATCAACAGACTCTTGCAGCATACGTTTTTCGTTACGTACGATGATGTCCGGAGCTGCTAGCTCTAGAAGACGCTTCAAACGGTTGTTACGGTTGATCACACGACGGTATAGGTCGTTTAGATCAGAAGTCGCAAAACGACCGCCATCTAGTGGTACTAGAGGACGCAGATCTGGCGGAAGTACTGGAAGTACAGTTAGGATCATCCACTCTGGGTTGTTACCAGATGCGATGAACGCTTCTACCAGCTTCAGACGCTTAGTTACTTTCTTACGCTTAGTTTCAGAGTTAGTAGTTTCTAGCTCTTCGCGCATTTGTTCTGCTTCAGCGTGCATATCCATAGAACCTAGTAGATCCTTGATAGCTTCTGCACCCATCTTAGCAGTGAACTCGTCGCCCCACTCTTCTAGACGGTCTAGATACTCTTCTTCCGTAAGCATCTGACCTTTTTCTAGATCAGTCATACCCGGCTCAGTTACTACGTACATTTCGAAGTAAAGAACACGTTCGATATCACGTAGAGGGATATCCATTAGTAGACCGATACGAGACGGTAGCGATTTTAGGAACCAGATGTGAGCTACTGGTGAAGCAAGCTCGATGTGGCCCATACGGTCACGACGAACTTTAGTTTGTGTAACTTCTACACCACACTTCTCACAGATAACACCACGGTGCTTCAAGCGCTTGTACTTACCACAAAGACACTCGTAGTCTTTAACTGGACCAAAGATACGCGCACAGAACAGACCATCGCGTTCAGGTTTGAACGTACGATAGTTGATCGTTTCAGGTTTTTTAACTTCACCGAAAGACCATGAACGGATCATGTCTGGTGAAGATAGACCGATTTTGATTGCATCAAATTCTTCGGTCTTATGCTGTGCTTTTAGAAAGTTTAATAAGTCTTTCACAATCAGCTCCTGTAAGGAGTTAAAAGGAGCTCACTCGCTAAAGTGAGCACCTTCTACCAAATAATCGCTTTAGATTCTCTCAACCTTAGTCAAGAGAGAAAGAGATTACTCTTCGTCTTCTAGCTCGATGTTGATACCTAGCGAGCGAATCTCTTTCAACAGTACGTTGAACGATTCTGGCATACCAGGTTCCATGCTGTGGTTACCGTCTACGATGTTTTTGTACATCTTAGTACGGCCGTTAACGTCATCCGACTTAACCGTTAGCATTTCTTGTAGAGTGTAAGCCGCACCGTATGCTTCTAGTGCCCATACTTCCATCTCACCGAAACGCTGACCACCGAACTGAGCTTTACCACCAAGTGGCTGCTGAGTTACTAGGCTGTACGAACCAGTTGAACGAGCGTGCATCTTGTCATCAACAAGGTGGTTCAGTTTCAGCATGTACATGTAACCTACTGTTACAGGGCGCTCAAACTGGTCACCTGTGCGACCATCAAACAATTTTAGCTGACCAGATTCTGGTAGGTCTGCTAGTTTCAGTAGCGCTTTAATAGACGCTTCTGGTGCACCGTCAAATACTGGAGTCGCGATTGGTAGACCGCCACGTAGGTTCTTGATCAGAGTACGAACTTCGTCATCAGATAGAGAAGCAATATCTACTTTCTGGCGAGTCTCGCCTAGATCGTAAACTTTTTGTAGGAACTCGCGGAATTTCGCTAGTTCTTGCTGCTCTTTAACCATCTGGTTGATCTTGTCACCAATACCTTTCGCTGCCAGACCTAAGTGTACTTCTAGGATCTGACCGATGTTCATACGCGAAGGTACACCCAGTGGGTTAAGTACGATGTCTACAGGCTGACCTTTCTCATCGTATGGCATGTCTTCAACAGGGTTAATCTTAGAGATTACACCCTTGTTACCGTGACGACCCGCCATCTTATCACCAGGCTGAATGCGACGTTTAACCGCTAGGTAAACCTTAACGATCTTCAGTACGCCAGGTGCTAGATCATCACCTTGAGTGATCTTGCGACGCTTAGTTTCGAATTTCTTATCGAAGTCAGCTTTTAGCTCGTCCCACTGCTCTGCTAGTTGTTCTAGCTGAGTTTGTAGAGCGTCATCTTCTAGCGTTAGTTCTAGCCACTTCTTACGATCAGTTGTGTCTAGTTTCGCTTCAGAGTAACCACCTTCAATCAGTACGGCTTTAACACGGTTTAGAAGGCCACCCTCAAGAATCTGGAATTCTTCAGTTAGGTCTTTCTTCGCTTCTTTAAGCTGCATTTGTTCGATTTCAAGCGCACGCTTGTCTTTCTCTACGCCATCGCGAGTGAAGACTTGAACGTCGATGATCGTACCTGATACAGAGTTAGGTACACGTAGTGAAGTATCTTTAACGTCAGATGCTTTTTCACCGAAGATTGCACGTAGTAGCTTCTCTTCAGGCGTTAGCTGAGTTTCACCTTTAGGTGTTACTTTACCAACTAGGATGTCGCCACCCTTAACTTCTGCACCGATGTAAACGATACCTGACTCGTCTAGTTTAGACAGAGCAGACTCACCTACGTTTGGAATATCAGCTGTGATCTCTTCAGAACCAAGCTTAGTATCACGCGCCACACAAGTAAGTTCTTGGATGTGGATAGTCGTGAAACGGTCTTCTTGAACTACGCGCTCAGATACTAAGATCGAGTCTTCGAAGTTGTAACCATTCCAAGGCATGAACGCGATACGCATGTTTTGACCAAGCGCTAGTTCACCAAGGTCTGTTGAAGGACCATCAGCAAGAACATCACCGCGTGATACAGGTTCACCTGGCATCACACATGGGCGCTGGTTAATACATGTGTTCTGGTTAGAACGTGTGTATTTAGTCAGGTTGTAGATGTCGATACCAGCTTCACCTGGTACTAGCTCTTCTTCGTTCACTTTAACAACGATACGAGAAGCATCTACAGACTGGATTACACCACCACGTTTAGCAACTGCAGTTACACCTGAGTCAACTGCTACGTTACGTTCAATACCAGTACCAACAAGCGGTTTGTCAGCTTTCAGTGTTGGAACTGCCTGACGTTGCATGTTCGCACCCATCAATGCACGGTTCGCATCATCGTGTTCTAGGAACGGGATAAGCGATGCAGCGATAGATACAACCTGGTTTGTCGCAACGTCCATGTACTGAGCGTGCTCACGAGGGTGTAGACCAGATTCACCTTTTTGACGAGCTGTGATCAGCTCATCTGCAAAACCGCCTTCTTCAGTTAACGCAGCATTAGCCTGTGCGATAACGAATTGACCTTCTTCGATTGCAGATAGGTAATCTACTTCGTCTGTTACAATGCCATCTACAACGCGACGGTATGGTGTCTCTAGGAAACCGTACTCGTTACAACGCGCAAACGCAGATAGGGAGTTGATCAGACCGATGTTTGGACCTTCCGGCGTTTCGATAGGACATAGACGACCGTAGTGAGTTACGTGTACGTCACGTACTTCGAAGCCAGCACGTTCACGAGTTAGACCGCCAGGACCCAATGCAGAAATACGACGCTTATGCGTTACTTCTGATAGCGGGTTGTTTTGGTCCATGAACTGTGAAAGCTGTGAAGAGCCAAAGAATTCTTTAACAGCTGCAGAGATTGGTTTCGCGTTGATCAAGTCTTGAGGCATGATTGCGTCAAGATCGCCTAGGCTTAGACGCTCTTTAACTGCACGCTCAACACGTACTAGACCTACACGGAACTGGTTCTCAGCCATTTCGCCTACAGAGCGGATACGACGGTTACCTAGGTGGTCGATATCGTCCACTTCGCCTTTACCGTTACGAATCGCGATAAGCTTCTTCATCACTTCAACGATATCTAGCTCGTCAAGTGTGCCTTGCTCTTGAGCATCTTCACGACCGATAGAGCTGTTGAACTTCATACGACCAACAGTCGATAGATCGTAACGCTCTTCAGAGAAGAATAGGCTTTCGAATAGTGCTTCTGCAGCTTCTTTTGTTGGTGGCTCACCAGGGCGCATCATGCGGTAGATTTCTACCAAAGCAGAAATACGATCAACAGTGCTGTCGATGCGTAGCGTTTCTGACATGAATGGACCATGGTCTAGATCGTTGGTGAACAACGTTTCTAGTGATTTGTGGCCAGCCTGAGATAGGTTCGCTAGAGCTTCCAGGCTGATTTCCTGGTTAGCGTTAACAATGATCTCGCCTGTTGCTTCGTTGACGTAATCTTTCGATGCAACTTTACCAACGATGTACTCAACTGGTACTTCGATGTGATCAACGCCATCTTTCTCTAGTTGGCGGATATGACGAGCTGTTACACGACGACCTTGCTCAACGTAAGTTTTACCGTTCGCTTCGATGTCGAATGACGCAGTTTCACCACGTAGACGATCAGGAACCAACTCCATTAGTAGAGTTTGGTCTTTCACTTCGAAGTTCACTTTTTCGAAGAAGATATCTAGGATTTCTTCTGACGTTTTACCAAGTGCACGAAGGATGATCGAAGCTGGTAGCTTACGACGGCGGTCAATACGTACGTATAAGTTATCCTTAGGGTCGAACTCAAAGTCTAACCATGAGCCACGGTAAGGAATAACACGTGCGTTGTATAGAACTTTACCTGAAGAGTGGGTCTTACCCTTATCGCTGTCGAAGAACACGCCTGGGCTTCGGTGCAGCTGGGATACGATAACCCTCTCGGTACCGTTAATTACGAAGGTACCATTGTCTGTCATAAGCGGAATTTCGCCCATGTAGACTTCTTGTTCTTTAATGTCTTTTACAGTACCTGCTGGCGCGTCTTTATCAAAGATTACTAGACGTAGTTTTACGCGTAGTGGCTTTGAGTAAGTTACACCGCGGATTTGACATTCTTTAACGTCAAAAACTGGCTCACCAAGACGGTAGCTAACGTATTGCAGCTCAGAATTGCCGTTGTAGCTCTGAATTGGGAATACAGAACGGAAAGCAGCTTCAAGACCGTATTGACCTTCAGGATCCTGTTCGATGAATTTGTCGAACGAATCGAGCTGGATCGATAGCAGGTATGGAATGTCCAAAACTTGTGGACGAGTACCAAAGTCCTTACGGATGCGCTTTTTCTCGGTATAAGAGTAAACCATGGGGTTCCTCAGCTCGCTGATAAGTGACCCAAACTGTCCGCCCGCTCCTAGTTACTTAAGGGGGGTAAGGGACAGTGACTAAATAGCTGTTTACTGTAGTGACATTTCATTGCGTAGGAATGAAATGTTTTTTGCTTGGGAACAGGCGCTTAAACAGCGGGAAAATTCGCCTATACCCTACAGCGCAAAAAGGCCGGTGGTTAAAAAACCACCAGCCAATTAGCCGTTAGGCTAAGAAACTATGCAATAATTACTTAACAGCAACAGTTGCACCAGCTTCTTCTAGCTGAGCTTTAAGTGCGTCAGCTTCTGCTTTGTCAACACCTTCTTTAAGAGGTGCTGGAGCGCCGTCTACAAGAGCTTTAGCTTCTTTAAGACCTAGACCAGTTGCGCCACGTACTGCTTTGATTACAGCAACTTTGTTGCCGCCAGCAGATTCTAGGATTACGTCAAATTCAGTTTGCTCAGCTGCAGCTTCGCCGCCTGCTGCGCCACCTGCAACTACTGCAGCAGCAGCAGTTACACCGAATTTCTCTTCCATAGCTTCGATTAGTTCAACAACTTGCATTACAGACATTTCTGCAACTGCGTCTAGGATTTGCTCGTTAGTAATAGACATAACAATTCTCTTTTAAGTCAACAATAAGTTTATTTTGCAACCAGTAAAAAGCAAGGCTTAAGCCGCTGCTTCTTCTTTTTGATCGCGGATAGCAGCGATAGTACGTACCAGCTTGCCAGCAGAAGCTTCTTTCATGCACATCATTAGGCGTGCGATTGCTTCGTCGTAAGTTGGTAGTGTTGCTAGTACTTCAGCGTCAGTTAAAGCGCCTTCAAATGCAGCAGCTTTGATCTCGAAATCTTTGTTCTCTTTAGCGAAGTCTTTGAAAAGACGCGCTGCAGCACCTGGGTGCTCGTTAGAGAACGCGATTAGAGTAGGACCAGTGAAAGTGTCAGTTAGACACTCGTAGTCTGTACCCTGAACCGCACGACGTGCTAGAGTGTTACGCACGACTTTCATGTAAACACCCGCTTCGCGAGCTTGTTTACGTAGAGAAGTCATCGCGCCAACTTCAACGCCACGAGAATCAGCTACAACTGCAGAAAGTGCACCACTGGCAGCTTCGTTGACTTGAGCAACAATTGCTTTTTTGTCTTGAAGGTTTAAAGCCATCTTGGATTTACTCCTGGTTGTCGTTACACCACTCACTATCATCACGACAGTGAGAGCTATTGAGGTGCATTCCCAGAAGAAAGTTAACTATTTACATAGAGCTTTCTGTCAGTTCGGGCACCATCTACGTAGGATGATTAAGTTTGTTTTGAGAACAAACACCTACGGTCTTGGACGGAGACTGGGTCTTAATTCATTTCGAACTAGGAGACAGTTCAAAGAACCAATGTTCAGCCCCAACCACAAATATTAGGCGCAAAATTATACACAAATTTTGCGCCTAAGCAAATAAATTATGCTTGAGTGTTCAGGCTAGCCTGATCAACAGCAACACCAGCACCCATAGTAGTAGAGATGCTTACTTTCTTCAGGAAAGTACCTTTCGCTGAAGATGGCTTAGCTTTCTTCAGAGCAACTAGAAGAGCTTCTAGGTTCTCTTTGATCTGCTCAGCAGAGAAGTTTGCTTTACCGATAGTAGTGTGGATGATGCCGTTTTTGTCGTTACGGTAACGAACCTGACCAGCTTTAGCGTTCTTAACCGCTTCAGCAACGTTAGGAGTTACAGTACCAACTTTAGGGTTTGGCATTAGACCGCGAGGACCTAGGATAGTACCTAGTTGACCTACAACGCGCATTGCATCTGGAGAAGCAACAACTACGTCGAAGTTCATTTCGCCTTTCTTAACTTGCTCAGCAAGATCTTCCATACCAACGATGTCTGCGCCAGCTTCTTTAGCTGCTTCAGCGTTTGCACCTTGAGTGAACACTGCAACGCGGATTTCGCGGCCAGTACCGTGAGGTAGTACAGTTGCACCACGTACGTTCTGGTCAGATTTACGAGCATCGATGCCTAGGTTAACAGCAACGTCAACAGACTCTACGAATTTAGCAGTAGCTAGTTCTTGAAGAAGAGCAACAGCTTCGTTGATTTCGTACTCTTTAGTTACGTCAACTTTTTCGCGGATTACGCGCATGCGCTTAGTTAGTTTAGCCATCTTATTAACCCTCTACCACTAGGCCCATTGAACGAGCAGTACCAGCGATTGAACGCTTCATTGCTTCGATGTCAGCACCAGTCATATCAGCAGCTTTAGTTTCTGCGATTTCTTGGATTTGAGCGTCAGTTACAGTACCCACTTTTTCAGTGTTTGGACGACCTGAACCAGACTTAACGCCAGCAGCTTTCTTAAGAAGAACAGCAGCAGGTGGAGTCTTAGTTACGAACGTGAAAGAACGGTCGTTGTATACAGTGATAACAACAGGAGTAGGTAGACCTTTCTCTAGAGATTCTGTTTTCGCGTTGAACGCTTTACAGAATTCCATGATGTTAACACCGTGTTGACCTAGTGCAGGACCAACTGGTGGACTTGGGTTCGCCATACCAGCTGCAACTTGTAGCTTGATGTAAGCTTCAACTTTCTTAGCCATGATAATTCCTAAGTTTGGGTACAAACGCTAATCATCGATCAGCTCCCCGTTTAATGAAAAAACTCTTTACTTCACCAGAAGTAAAAAGGCGCGAAATTATAGTCATAATTCGCGCCTTAGACAACCCTTAAAAAGGTGTTTTTTTAATCAAGTTTTTCAACCTGACCAAATTCAAGCTCAACTGGTGTTGCACGACCAAAGATCGACACAGACACTTTCAGGCGGCTCTTCTCGTAATCCACTTCTTCAACAGTACCATTGAAGTCAGCAAATGGACCTTCATTAACACGTACCACTTCGCCCGCTTCGTACATAGTACGTGGACGAGGAGCTTCACTTGCTTTCTCAAGACGATTAAGAATCGCATCAGCTTCTTTGTCTGTGATAGGTGCTGGACGGTCTGAGGTACCACCAATGAAGCCCATGACACGCGGCACACTGCGTACTAGGTGCCATGATTCATCGTTCATAATCATCTGAACAAGGACGTAACCTGGGAAGAACTTACGCTCAGATTTACGACGCTGACCCGCGCGCATTTCCACTACTTCTTCAGTAGGAACCAGTACTTCACCGAATAGCTCTTCCATGCTGTGCATTTTGATATGCTCGCGAAGAGATTGAGCTACACGACCTTCAAATCCAGAGAAGGCTTGAACCACATACCAGCGTTTTTTTGGAGCTTCACTCATGAATTAAAACCCTCTATACCCCAGTCGCTAGAGCTACTAGACGAACCATGATGCCGTCAATACCCCATAGCGCTAGAGCCATTACAATACTTACAGCTAAAACGATCAGTGTTGTTTGCATAGTTTCTTGGCGTGTAGGCCAAACAACTTTACGAACTTCCATACGAGATTCTTTTGCAAAACTGATCGCTGCTTTACCTTTAGTCGTTGTTGCTGCAACGCCAAGAGCAGCTGCAATTAGAACAACAACGCCTGCAGCGCGAACTACTACAGACATTTCACCATACAGGTAATTACCCACAACAGCGGCCGCTGCTAATACGAAAGCGGCAATCCACTTAAACGTATCTGCTGCGTTTGAGCTATCAGGAGTTTCAGCATTATTTGCTTTCATAAACCAACCTGTCACAAGTCTTAATATAGACGACAACAACCCCGCTGTTGCAGGGCAAACTCCATATCGCTGAAAAAATCAGCGTTACTCTCTTAAGATTAAGCCTCTCCGGCCAATCTTGCTCTGCTCTCAACCAAAATCTGAACAAGAAAACAGCTAAAATAATGTTGAGTGCAGAAAAAGGGCATCAAATGATGCCCTTTTTGCTACTGGTTCGTCAAATCTAATTCAAGATTTTCCGAAGACATTCGTTTAATTCTTTAAGAATTAGTCGAAGATCTTAGCAACAACACCAGCACCTACAGTACGGCCACCTTCACGGATAGCGAAACGTAGGCCTTCATCCATAGCGATAGGAGCGATTAGCTCAACTTGCATTTGGATGTTGTCA